>CAZFLF010000205.1:0-9013 GCA_964519825.1 uncultured Pirellulaceae bacterium
CACTTGCCGTCCGAGGTCATCGGACTCGAAACAGGTCGTAACGCCGCCGGGATTCTTCTGGGTGGCGGTTTGTCCGGCGGAATTGTAGGTCATGCTCGTCACGAGCACCGAATCGCTGCGAGTGGGAATGGTGCTGGGCCGCGACAACGACGAGCCGCCGTTGGTGCCATAATTGGCAGTGGCCTGCTGCCGACCGATCGCGTCGGGCCAACTCGCCGAATAGGAGATGCGGGACTTGGGCTGCGTCCCGGAGGGGCCGTTCAAATCGCCAGTCCCGGTTGCGTTGTGGTACCGTTGCCGCTGCTCGGTCTGGATGACGTTCGACGCGGCATCGTAGGTGGGAATGGTCTGCTCGATGATGGTGTCGTCGGAAATGCTGGACGCTTCGCTGTACGACGTTTCGTCCAGGTCATAGCCATGCGACTGCTTGGTCATCCGACCGAGACCATCGTAAGCTTTCTTGGTGAAGAGCTTCGATCCAGCGGGCAATTGTTTGATCACATTTCCCGCGGCGTCACACCACGTGTTATCGGTTAGCGAGTTGCCGACACTGCCGCTGCTCGGATTCACCCCGTAGCGGATCGCTTGATAGACCCGGCCGCGGTCGTCGAATTTCGATTCGCTGCGGGTGATGAGATTTCCGCCCGATGTAGTGTTTCGACGATCCACTTTCGTGACACGATCGAGATTGTCATAGAACCTCTGTTTGTAGAAATCGACCTCGCCGTCGGTGTCTGTCCGGCGGTTCCTCCAATCAAAGTTGAAAGTCGTCACACGCGTGGTCGAACCATCAACATGCTGTGTTTGCTCGGTCAAGTTGTTGTCGTTACCATCCGCGCCGCTGTCGAATTCATTTTCGGTCACGATGACCATGTTATTCCCTTCGGCGCCTCCGCCGGTTGGGTCGTCGGCTGTGGCGCCGGTGTCGTTCGTGCCGACAAAGATCTTTTGCGGATTGCCGCGCACGTCGAAGACTGTGCGGGTGATCGTCCAGCCGGGAGTGACTTGCCGATTCTGACGCTTGCTGCTGTCGTAACCGAAATTGGTTTGGTCGAAGTTCGTCCCTTCCTCCCCTTCGCCCGACATCGGAATCGTGTGATACACGCGGGTCGAGACGAGGAAGCAGCAGTCGGTGTACTGCATCGTCGTCCAGCGGACATAGGAGGACTGCTCGAATGTATCGTCGGCCGACAGTTTCCCGTTGGTGTCGTCGCGAACTGCCTGGATCGATTCCAACACCTGGCCGTTCTTGTCGAGCTTAGTAATCGAAACGGGGTTGATCAGCGTGAACGTGTCCCAATCCTCGCCCGTCGCGTAACCCTGTCCCAACCAGATTTCATGATCGGAGTCCTGGTAGACCGTCCAAGTCGCGCGGCGGACGCTGGTCGCGGATCCGGCGATGTCAACGGTGTGGATCGGGCCCAGCGATTGGGTGACGCGACCGAGATCGTCATATTCAAAATCGGTCACCAGATTTAGTCCACCTCCAGTCGTCGTTTCCCAGCCCGTGGGAACGCCGGTTTGCTGCGAGGTGTCGACGTCCTGGATCTGTTGCGCGACCGCGCCGGTGACGATGTCGTACTTGAAGCGGGTGATGAAACCACGCTCGTCCATCGCCCAGGTCAAATTACCGTATTCGTCGAAATAATCACGGCGAGTGGCGGCGATCCCGGAACCGTTCTGGTCGGTGCCAACTGCAGGCAAGGTCGTCAGTCGCTCTTGGATCTGGCATGTGCCAGAGTAGAACGTGTATGAGTAGGTCGTGATTAGCTTCTTGGTCTGATCCGTGTCTGAGGGATAAACGGTTTCCTGGCTGGTGAAGTACGCCGCTGGCCCTCCGTTGCATGGACACGCTAAGCTCGATGAAGAGGAACTGGAAGAAGATGAGCTGGACGAAGAACTGGAACTACTGGAGCTTTCCATGCAGCAGGTGGTGTACTCATACTCGCGCAACTTGATGGGGGTTCCGAGTTCCCCCTTTTGAATCTTTTCTGCCGTTAGATAGCCGCTGCACGTATCCCATTCCATTACATCGATCAGCCCGTCGCTGTCCCGCATGTACTCGTAATTGCCCGATTCGTCATGCAACAGGTCGGCCTCTGCGTCATCGTAGCCCGTGAGAGCCGACGCATGCGCATGCAAAATGGATCGGGCGTTGTCGTCGTATTTCCAGAAATGCAACCACTCATCGCTGCCTGACTTGAAGACGCGTAGCATCGATTGACCGACGTAGTTGCTATACACGATGTTCTGGTCGCCGCTGGGAAGGGTTTCCACGGTCTTGTACTTCCAGCTATTGAGCCCATCGTCGAAGGCACTTTCCGAATAGCTGAACGCAAATGCTCGTGATCCGCCCTGAACCATCTCTTTCGTGACGCGACGGTCCGCGTCGTATTCGAAGTACAAATCGGCATATTGTGAAACTTGGAAATCACTGGCAGTCAGCGGATCGTCAACACTCGGATCCGCTTGCAGCTTCTCATACGACTCTGGATTCACGACGTATTTCAAGAGATGGACGGGCGGCGGCCCGGGAGGACCGGAGGATGACGAAGACGAGGAAGAGCTAGAGCTAGAACTGGAAAAATCCTTCCAGTATCGGTACATGGTCGTGCCCGTCGATTCCCATGCATTGTCGATCCACTGTTGGGTTGTAGCGGTCTGTAGGTCACCGGTGCCGCCCGAGCGATCCGATTCGACGTAATAGGTGTAGATCGCTCTCGAAACGTTGGTCCAGTCCTCTTCGTTGACCTTACGGCGCAGAGTAACGCTGCTTAGAAACGCACCGGCAGTCTCGTCATAGTATTCGTAGTTGTATTGCTCGACCGTTGTATCATCACCCGATGTATAGGTGCGTTCCACTTGGGTAAAGTTGAACCCATTGCCGTGCATCGCGGTTACTTCGACCTGGTTGCCAGCGCCGTCAACGTGCCGGCGAAACAACCCGGTGAAATCATCGAATTCGACGAAGCTGCCATCTAGGTAGTACAAGCGGTACAACTCGGCGGATGAATCATGGATCAAGGTTTCGGCAATGCCGAAGGCACCCGTGTAGCTCTCACCGTCCCGAAGAAACCACAATGGGGAGTTGGCGCGTCCCTGAATAGCGACATTTCCGTTCATATCGCGGGTTGCGAGTGGCCACTCCTCCACTTGCCAGTTGTAGCCCTGGCCAATTGATTCATTGGCGGACATCCGACTGGCAAAACTCCGGCGATGTCCCCAACGAACTCCGTATCCTTCTGACGAAATGTCGACGGCGCTGTACGCTAGTTCCCCGCTTGAGTAACGCACTGGGCAAGCTGAAAAACTGGTGGGTTTCGGACAAATGTCTCCGCCGCAACCGCCACCCCCACCACCTCCACCTCCGCCCCCACAACCGCCGCCTCCGGAGCCACCGCCCGTCGAGTCACAACATTCGTCTTGTTTGCCTGGGCCAGACGGCCCCAAACCTCCCCAAGAACCGCCACTTCCACCGCCGCCTCCTGTGCGACCTCTGTGGGGATCTGGATCGCCCTTACCACCGCCGCGCCAAGCGTCCTTGCCACCACCGCCCTGTCTCGGGCCACCACCTCCTCCGCCGCCGCCTGGACCGCCGCCGGGCGGCCGACCAGGCTTTGGGCAGCAGTCACCCGGCTTAAACACGCGACATGGGGGTGCTTCGAAGGGAGGTACATAATTCGGCAATGGAGTATCGATCACTTCGATCCAGATTCCGTCTGATACCAATCCACCGGGACAGCACGCGAGTGAAGCTGTTGCGCTAGAGGAACGAGAGCTATAAGGTTGGCAGTGACCGAGTCCGAATGTAAAGCTCGAATACAGGCAACCTGGTATGTCAATATCCGCCGTGATCAATGGAAGTACTCCACTTTCGTCGAGGAGCACCGCGATGGAGGTCGTTACACCGTCCGGATTGGTCGAGCTGATATTCCCCTGCCAGATGTAGCCGCCCTGATGTGTCAATGTGAGTGTATAATGGCATGTGGCTAAAATGTGAACGATGCAGCCAAGTTGAAGAGGGACTTTAATTGGTTCTGGTTGCGGCATGGGCGGCGTTACGGGCATATTGCAGCGAGGGATGGCGACTCCGGGCATCGGTTGCTGTGTCATGGTACTTTGCTCCAAATGTTTGTTAGGTAAGTGATCGTTGAGATAGATCGGGACAGTGATGGCAGCAGTGAATGCTCGGCAACTGAGCCGCTAATGTGCATTCCTGATGAAGGGAACATGCAAAGAGCCGAATGCGAACACCGCGGTGGCAGGTTGGGCATGATTCTTGTCGAATTTGATTGCCGCGATGACGGCAATCAGGCCGGAACTGGCTGGTAGAAGTGTCGCGGGCATCCTGCCCAGGACCTTGCCGCGCCTCCCATAGAGCAAAATAGTCCGATCGTCGCTGGCACATCTGAAAAGCGGTCTCACCCTTCAGACATTCGTGCCGTGGGCACCAGCCCGGTGAATCGCATTGGCAGTCTGTGACTTTCATGACTCGATCCGCTCGCGGATTCTGGAGAGGAGATTCGTCGTTGAAATACCTTCGCGAAGGCCTACCGTACAAACACGGCCGCCGTACGCCTCGACAAGATCGCGTCCGACAACGCCGTCCAACGTGTACGTTCCTCCCTTGACCAGAATGTCCGGCCGAAGGATTTGTAGAAGGTGGTGCGGCGTGTCGTCGTCAAAGATCAATACGTGCGCAACGCTCGACAGTGCCGACAGAATGGACGCCCGATCCTGTTCACTGATGACTGGACGGTTTGAGCCCTTCATTCGGCGCACGCTGGCGTCGCTGTTGATCGCAACGATGAGAACATCCCCCAACTGCGCGGCGGCTTGCAAGTACGTGACGTGCCCGACGTGCAAGAGGTCAAAGCAGCCGTTGGTAAATACGATCCGTTTGTCTTCGCTGTGATAGCGATTTGCCAAGGAGACCATTTGTTCCAGCGAAACAAGTTTCAAACTTCGCGCTGAAATGGACGCTCCCAGTTGTCCGACGAGCTCTGAGCGAGTGATGACTCCGACGCCTTGGCGCTCTACTTCCAGCCCGGCTGCCAAGTTGGCCAGATGGGCTGCATCACTCAGCGAAACGCCGTTTGCCAAGCACAGGCCGAGCACGGAGAGGACCATGTCTCCGGCCCCGGTTACATCGCAAACGGCTCGGACCTGTGCCGGGTAATGCTCAGAACCGTGATTCGCCGTGCATACGACCATTCCGTCTTGGTCAAGCGTGATGACTACCGATCCCAGGCGATGTCGTTCGCAAAGCATTGTCGCGACGCGGAATGCATCCGCGGATGTGACAACTTGCTGAGACGTCGCTTCTTGAGCTTCGATTCGGTTCGGCTTGACGACCGTAGCACCGCAGTATCGGTCGTAGTTGCTACCCCGGGAAGGATCAACGACTACGGGGATGTCATGCTGCTTCGCGGCATCGATCAAGAGTCGCAACAGGGCGGGCGTGCACGAGCCCTTCGCATAATCGGAAACCAGCACACCAGCACATTGAGAGAGTTGTTCGAGAATACCCTGTGCAAGCCGATCTTCGGATTCCGTCGTCATTGCGTGTCGATGTTCGAAGTCGACACGCAGCATCTGATGCGCATGCCGGCTCATTGTCCGGCCGAGGAACCGCTCCTTGGTCGTGGTTCGGCGCCCGTCCTCACCGATTACCAACGAGTCATTGATGCCGTCATCGTGAAGCAGTGCCCTGAGAATTCGGCCATTGGCATCCTGACCGATAACGCCCGCCGCAATAACTTCGGCATCCAATCCACGCAGCAATGCGGCCACGCTGGCCGCACCTCCGGGACGTGCTTCCTCGGATTCCACACGCAGTACGAGCACCGGAGCTTCCGGGCTGACTCGCTCAGCATCGCCGGAGGTGTAGTGGTCGAGCATCAGGTCGCCGAGGATGAGAATCTTGGTGCCAGCGAACCGATCAATAATTTCGAGGAAGTTGTTCATTTGAAGTACTCGCTTTGCTTAGTAACCCCTCACCCGGCGACTTCGTCGCCACCCTTTCCCCGTAGGGGGAGAGGGGACGACGGGACAGCGGACGAAGGCGTCGGCTACCCTGAACACCCCCATGGGTCGGCTGGTTCAATGTGGAACATTTCCAATGTCCAAGACGTGATGATTCGGCGACCCTTGAAATACAGCACCGGTGTCGCCGGTCGCTCGGGTTGGTCGACAAACCGTAATGCGTAATCGGCCGAGGCAAACGTGACCTCTCCGTCGACGGTTAGTGCCACATTGCTCGACGAATGATCGGTGTTTGGTTGGCTTAAAGCAGACATTGAATCACCTGTTTTGGTTGGCGGACGGGGTCGGGAGAATCGTTTAACCGCAAGCCGCAGGCGAGCGCGTTGCGGCGCAGTCGATCTCGGTTCACAGCGCTCGCCTGCGGCTTGCGGTTAAACGAGTCAGCTGCCGAAAAAAACTCCCGACCACTCCCGACCCCTTGAGCGTCATCAGCTCACCTTTTTGGCCACAAACCAGTCCCAGTCGTATCGCTTCAAAAAACTCTCCGGATGTTTTCGCAGTGCCGGTTCAACTTCTGCCGAACAAACCGCCCAGCCGGCCTGTTGCAATTGCTCGTGCCACCAGGCCATGGGTCGAATACAGACGTGCGTCGGATCTTCGTGCTCGACCACTCGCCCCTGACGCGCAAAGAGTTCTTCTGTGTCCAACGCGCAGAACATTAGTCCGCCGGGAACTACGACTCGCGCAAGCTCATGCAAGATGTGCGGCACGAGTTCGGCCTTCCAATGCTCTGCGACCTGAGCGGTATGAATCGCGTCCCAGCAGCTATCCCCGAACAAGTGCAGATTCACGGCGTCGCACACGAATAAGAGTGGCGCCATGTCGGGCCACTTGGCGCGCCCCAGGTGGATCATGTGCTCATTGACGTCCACACCCTGGACGACGGCACCCGCTTCCCCTAATCCACGCAAGATCGCTCCGCAGGCGCAGCCGATATCCAAGAGGCGCTGCCCCTTGAGTCCGAGCGAGTCCACCAGCCAGCGGCCGTATTCGAGTTGCCAATCACCAAAACCGAGATAATCCAATCCGGCGATTTTGTGCTCTTCGTAGTAGTGGTGGTCGTAAGCGTGCGAGGAGAGACACTTTAAGAATCTTCTGTTGGCAATCGATTCGAACTCTTCGCCGGTTAACAAGCTCTCGACGAGTGCCGGCAGCTCGACCGCAAGCTGCTTATAAACGTGACGACGGTAATGTTCGTTGAAGAATGCAAGCGGGTCCGGACCGTGTGTGAGGTGCTCGTGATTGCCAGGCACCATGTGCAGGACATTATCGGCCAGGTCGAAATAATGGACCGGATGGTGGTGCGTCCAAACGGCAATAGTCGCGGTGGAGGTCGCGGCGGCCACGTGCAAGGGCCCGCTTCGATACCGATCATGACTCGTGAAGCCTCGATCAAGGCTGCCAGCGTCTCGGCGTCTCCGGTTCCCATCCCACTCCACAGCGGATGATCAGGACCGGGGTTGTGAATGTGGATGCCATCAGGCAACGGCGAACGTCGATCCCAATCCAAGATCACCGGTATTGCACCGGCCGTTAGAACCGTGTCGCACACCTCCCGTACCAGTTCCTGCGGCAAGTTCTTCTTGTCGCTGGACGTATTTCCTTCGTAGTGGATCAGTACCGCGGGAAATCGCCCCGTCGCATCAGGACCTGAAGGACAAATCGATTGAAGGTAATCTCTTGCGAGCAAATTCGCCCGCTCGCTGCGGCGAATCTCGTAACGGCACAGATCGGGAATCGGCGTGAGTTGAAACACCTCTGATAGACAACGGGACACCTTTGTGCTCGGCCAATCTCGTAGAGCGGCACGACACTCGTGCCATTCGATGCGAATCACCTGATCGTACCGGTTCGAATCGATTGGATCGCGATCAATGGCGAAGCTGTTACGGCACAGCCCATAAAATGCCGAGTGCTTGCCGACCAATGATGCGACTTCGACATCCCACTCGGGTCGTTGCTGTTGCAAGTGTTTGAGCACCGCCGTGAATTGCACGGCATCGCCTAACCCATGGCGGAACTCCAATAGGATTTGTTTCTTCAGTGGTTGAGTAACATCGCAAGTGGCAGTTGCGTCGGTACTCAGCGCTGGGGCGATGGCGGTAGGAATTGTCATGGAAGTGGGATGCCCGTTTGGGTACTTGAGGCAACCTCCCTGGTAATAGAGTTCTATGCGCCGGACGACTTCCTCCGGCGTGATCATGTCCATGCACTTGGGGATGCGGAGGTCGGGACGAATTTGCACCGGATTCTCGCAAACGTCCCGCGTGTCTTTCGGATCGCCGTCACCGGCGAGTTGGCAACGTGACTTCCAGCATCCCCCCTGGGTACAGCACGGGAGGGCCCCGTTAGTGCTGATGAACTGGTGGTTGGGGTACGCTTCCCAGTGGGCAGGTTCGCGTCCGCCGGCAACAACCACGCAGGGACGAATGCGGAGCGCACCGGGCTTCGTCTCCACCGCCGCGGCCAAGTGCATCGCCAACGTGATGGGGCAGACGACTCCGTCGGCATGGTAGACCAATCGCACGAAGTCACGCAGATTCGTGCGGCCGGTGAGATTCACCACACCAGTCAGCGGCGGATGCCAATGATGCGCTTCGCCGCACTGGACGAATTGGATCTTGCCGCGAAAGTGGTCGACGACAGCCTGGTAATTTGTGGGGTTCCACCATTTGGCCGTGAAGTCATGCTTTCCACCCGCGACGATAATCCAGAAATGCTCCGGAAGTCCGAGTTCCTGATGCGGTGGGGGTGACTGCTTTTCTTCGGGGGACAAGTGAATGTCACCGTGGAACTTGGTTACTGGAATGCGCAGATCGAGCTGCTGTTCCAGGAATTGCGTATAGCCGTGGATGAAGTGATACGGCCGCTGGTTGCTCTGGTGAATCAGCGGATAGTGCATGTCGAGAGACCGCACTCCGGTTTCACCGTCGCGCAACGTGGTCAGGTGGGGATTGTGTTCCCAGAT
>CAZFLF010000206.1:0-9001 GCA_964519825.1 uncultured Pirellulaceae bacterium
GCGCATGCAATTCCTGACGTTCGACCAGCACTGCCGGATCGTCGTCCCACACCGGCTGGCCTCGCAACGATCCTCCATCTTCCTCGGCGTCCAAATTGGTGAATTGCGATTCCCGACCGGCCAACCGCAGACAATCCAATACGCGGTTGCGGCAGACAGTGAACAACCAGGCCGCCAGCCGTTCGCCAACTTCCTCCGGCGACGCGTGACACAAGCGCAAGAACGTGTGTTGGACGGCATCGCGCGCCGCGTGCTCGTCACCGATCAATCGCGTGGCATAACGCACCAACCGCCCTTCAAACTGTTCGAGGGCTGTCAAAACCCATGCGTGCTGGCTTTCCGATTCATTCATGACTCATCCTTCGTCTGCGTCATCGGCCCACTCGGGTCTATCCTTACAACGATTAAGACGAACTTTCGTTACATCCGGTTTGGTTCCGTGCCGTTTTGTTTTCGCTTCACATGCCCGCTGAGAGTGTAAACCGTTGTCCCGCCCGATTTGCAGGAGGCGAAAAGGCTTTTGCTATCGTCCTGGCGGTGATAATATGCCTCACATTGTGGGGGTTTTGTGCCGGTAGAAAGCGATTTGCGTGGGCGTGAACGAGGGGCTGTGGAGATCCCGATGAAATCACAGGGGGAAATTGAAGCGTTGGTTTGCGAGGGAATAACTCGTTTCGAACAAGAGTACATGGGACGCGGCCCCAAAGACATTCGCACTCATTTGTTTGGTGATCTGCTGGTGGTCCGCCTGCACGGAGTTTTGACAGCCGCCGAACAGCAGCTCGTTAGGACACTTCCGGCCGAAAAGGGGCGTAACTTATTGAAGCAAGTCCGGACTCATCTGATCGAGACCGCGCGACCGATCATGGAAGCGATGATTCATAAGGCCACCGGCGTCAAAGTCGTCAGTCTGCATCACGACATCAGCACCTCCACCGGCGAAGAAGTGATTGTCTTCACACTCGCCGAGCCGCCAGCAATGCGCGAAGTCAAAAGGAACTGATGGACCGATGGGTTTCAGTCGAAGTGGAACACTCAATTCCAGGCTCTGTCTCAAAACTAGTACGATGGCCTTCCAAGGCCGTCGCCGATACCGCAAACCGTCCCCAGACGGCCTTGGAAGGCCACCTACACTAGCGCCAGGGAACCTCCGCAATGCAGATCTGGGTTGATGCCGACGCCTGTCCTGGCGAGATCAAGGAGTTACTGTTTCGTGCCGCGGAGCGGCGTCAAATCCAAGTGACGTTGGTCGCCAACCAGCCCCTGCGAGTCCCGCAATCCCAGTTCATCGGCAGCGTTTGCGTTCCAGGCGGAATGAACGTTGTCGATCGACGCATTGTCGAACTGATCGCGCCCGACGATCTGGTCGTTACCGCGGACATTCCGCTGGCCGCCGACGTCGTTGCGAAAGGAGGCCAGGCTCTCGACCCTCGTGGCGAACTCTACACCCATGACAACGTCGGTGAGCGATTAGCCGTCCGAAATCTGATCGATGGCCTCCGCGGTGGCGGCGCGGTGATGGGGGGCCCGTCGAACTTCACCCCCAAAGACCGGCTGGCATTCGCCAATCAACTCGACCGGTGGCTGGCCAAAGCAAAGTAATTGGGCAAAGTAAGAGATTGCCTGCGGAATCTTGGGACGGCACAGCACATCCCCACGTTTTGCGTGCATAAAGCGTGTTTCGTGGATACAGCAATCGAGCGCGGTGTGGATATTTCGCGCGATCACGTACGCCGGTCATGGCTTGACGACGTATTCTTTGACCGCTTCCTCGTTGATCTCGATTCCCAGCCCGGGGCCGGTCGGTATGGTCACGTATCCGTCGCGAAGCTCGAAGGATTTGCCGGCAATCTTGTCGCGGAAAGGATTCTCGTAGGTGTCTAATTCGAGCATCGGCTGGTCGCTGGAGAATCCCCAGTTGTAGGCGGGAAGGAGCGACAACAATTGCAACGTCGCGGCGATGGCAATCGCGCCGGCCCAACAATGCGGAATGCATTGCACGCTCCACAGTCGGGCCATTTCGGCAATGAACAACACTTCGGCGAACCCTCCGCATAATGCCACATCTGGCTGAATAATATCGAAGGATCGGTTGACGATATGGTCCCGGGCTGAAATTCGCGAGTCGAGTACTTCACCACCGGCAATCGCGATGTCCGTCGATTGGGTCAGCACCTCGTAGCCGGCATAATTCAATCCTTGCGGGAGCGGTTCTTCGAAGTAATAGAAGTCCAGTTTCTCCAATTCCTTCGCGAACTTGACCGCCTCGGGCAGCGTGAACGCGCCGTTGCCGTCCGTCATCAGACGAATATCGTTGCCGACGGCCTCGCGCACTTTGGTCAGTACCGCCAGGTCACGACGAACGCCAAATCGGCCCGTCCGCAATTTCATCGCGCGAAAGCCCCGTTGGACCAAAGCGGCCGCTTCCGTCGGATGCTGATCCTCCGGACGAACGCCGTCGGTGTAATTCATAGCGGCTGCGTAGGCCAAGACCCGATCGACGACTCGGCCACCGAACAAGTCGGCCACTGAAAGGTTCAGCGCCTTGCCGCGCAGATCATTTAACGCAATATCGACCGCCGCGACCGCCCGCCCGTCGCCGAAATTCGCTCCCCACAGCAATCGCCACAGCTTGCGGCTGTCCAACACATTGGCTCCCACCAGAATCTTCTTCAAGTGGTTTTCGATGATGCCCCGCGTACCCCCCACGTCCGCGGTTTCTCCCCAACCGACCAACCCGCTGTCCGTACTGAGTTTGACCAGTAAGGCATCGCGAAAACCGTAGAGAATCGTGGAGGGCCCGATCGCGCGGGGCAACTTATGCTGCAGCGCAAAGGTCTCCACCTTAGGAACCGCCGAAGAATAACTTCGGCTTTTGTCTCATAACAAGTTGTAACGGGGTACGGTGTAATTGAACTGCGGTAGAACGTCGTGGAATTGAAGCGGCATTTGTTGGAAGTATGTGGCGCTGGCCTTCTTGCCCGTTTCGTAGGTTCGCCGGGCGAGCTTGGCGATCACGCGGAGGCCCGTCGCCGTGGTGGTTTGGGCGATTAAGTCGCCGGCGAGTTCAATCGTTCGCAGCGCGACGCTTCGCAGCGACCGCGTTACATGGCAGAACAAGCGATGTTCGATCGGATTGTATTTTGAACACCCCGGCGGGTAGTGCGCCACCTCGATCTCGCGGAACATCCGTTTCGCCAATCGGCACAGGTCCTCCTTGAATTTGTGCTGCCGATAGCCGTTGCTGCCGCCACAGTCGCACAACAACAGCAGTCGCGGGGCCATCTGCCAACGATCGTGACCCATTCTCCGCCACCAGTGCCACACGGCGTCGCAGGCCAACTCGCTGGTGTCGGCCCCGCGAGCAAGCAGAAAGAAGCCCTCGTTCTGCTGCGTGTCGAATACGCCGTAGGGAACCAGCCGGTCGTGGGCATCAACAAAATCGTGGTCTTGGACATGCAGCACGCCGTCGGTGTAGGCCTGTCCGGGGCGGAAAAAGTCGCCCAGCAGCTCCTTTTTCTTGGTGTCGACACTGATCACCGGCCATCCCTTTCGCTCGAAGTATTGCCGTTGGGCAGCGATGTGTTCGAACTGTTCGTTCCGGAAAGCGGACTCGGTGCCGGCCTCGTCTTTGACAGCTTGACGTCGGCTCAACCCCAATTCATCGATCAGCACTTTACGAACCGTGTCGTCGGTGATCGCGTAGCCTTGGTCATTCAGCTCCGCGGCGATCTCGGCCGGCGACTTGTTCGTCCATCGGACGCTCTCGTCGACCGGCGAGCCGGCTGTGCGGTCGGCGATCGACTGTTCGACAGCCGCCAGCAGCCCTGGCTGGGCTATGACAGCTTGTTTACGTCCCCCCTTTTTTTCGGACGCGGCCTTCGGCTTCGTCCTGAGGGAGGGCCGCGATGTCGTCGCGGCCGGCGCGAATGGTATCGGCATCGCAGCCAAACAAGTCGCTAACATAATCCATGCCGCCGTGGCCGAGTTTCACCGCCTCGACCGCCGCGTACCGTCGCCGATCCTTCTCCGAGAGCGAGTCGTATAACGCCTTCATGTGCCGCTCAACCTCGATTCCATAAGTCCTCATGGCCGCGTCCTCCTGTTACAAACCTCCTGAACCCGAGCGGTAATTTACCATACCGCAAAACCGGAAGTTATTTTTCGGGCGTTCCTTAGTGATCTTAAGGGTTCCGAGTTTTGTGCGCGCCTCGGTTTGGGCCATTGCAATGTGGCTACCTGCGGTCTGAACCAGGGCTGTCGTGGCTGCCAGGGCCCCGCAGGATCCAGCAATGCCAGTCCGCAACAAATCTCTTCGCGTGACGTTGGTCTGCATAATGTCAGCTCCTTGAACTACGCAAAGTAGCTTCCCTCGCCGTTACAATCCACTCTGGAGCGCAGCTTTGTCGGAAGTGGCACTCGGCGGCAACCGAATCGCTCCTGAAAGTTCACAAGAAATTTCTTGAGGCAGTCATTCGCCTCAGATCCTGAGTCGATCATCGTCCTCGAGTCCTCGCCGGTGGCGTTTTATTTCTTGTGGTTCGGCGAAGCGTGCGTCAGAATCTTGCGACCTTGCGGCACGGCGGACGAGCGAAACAGATTTCGATGATCGAGTCTGATCAAGGGCAAACCGGCTACTGAGGATACTATGAATGAAGCGTCGAGCTATGATCCTTACCCAATCGGTACCGCGGACATTCAGGATCCGCCGCGATCCCTGTTTTCGGCGCTGCGCAAAATCGGACCGGGGATCATCTTGGCGGGTTCGATCGTCGGTTCCGGTGAATTGCTCCTGACCACTTCCCTGGGAGCCGATTACGGTTTCGCATTCCTGTGGCTGATCCTTTTCAGTTGCGTCGTGAAAGTATTTGTCCAGGTTGAATTGGGACGCTACGCGATTTCGTCTGGCAAACCGACGCTCGCGGCGCTCAACGAGTTGCCCGGACCCCGGTGGCGAGTTCATTGGCTGGTTTGGTGGTGGCTCGGCATGTTGCTCGCCACCGTGTCACAGTTGGGCGCGATGATCGGTGGAGTCGGACAGGCACTCAATCTGGCGATGCCTGGGGTGGCTAAATCGGTCGCCGCCCTGTTCGCCAACAGTATGCCTGGGTTGTCGGAGAAACTGACTTCGCACCCCGAATATCCCTGGGCAGTGCTCACCGCGCTGGCGGCGGTGGGACTGCTGCTGATCGGTGGTTACAAGTCAATTGAGCGAATCACTACCGCACTCGTCGGAAGCGTGACACTGATCACGGTAATTTGCGTCCTAGCGTTGCCGGCGAGTGGTTACCCGATCGGGCTGCTGGACCTCCGGGAGGGATTCTCATTCGCGTTGCCGGCGGCGGGAGTTGCGGCGGCATTCAGTACGTTTGGAATCACCGGAGTCGGTGCAAGTGAGCTGTACGCATATCCGTATTGGTGCATTGAGAAAGGATACGCGAAGTTTGTTGGACCGTGCACCCGCGATGACGCGTGGGTAAGTCGCGCCAAGGGCTGGTTGCGCGTCATGTATCTCGACGCATGGGTCAGCATGGTGGTGTTTACCACTGCCACGGTCGCGTTTTATTTCCTAGGAGCGACAGTGTTGCATCGTCAAGGTCTGCGGCCGGAGAAGGCGAAGATGATCGCAACTCTGTCGGAGATGTACGTGCCGGCGTTCGGAGATTGGACGCGATTCGCATTTCTAATCGGGGCTTGGGCCGTTCTCTTCAAAACCTTATACGTCGCGTCGGCCTCGCATAGCCGGCTGACCACCGACTTCTTCAGCCTCGGCAAGTTTGTCCGCTTTGACGGCGCGGCTGCTCGCGGAATTTGGATTCGGCGGCTTTGCATTTTTTATCCCTGCCTCGGTTTGGTGCTGTATCTTGTCTTTCGTGACCCCAAAGCGATGGTCGTTTTCGGTGGCTTTTTCCAGGCTGCCACGCTGCCAGTCATATCCGCAGCCGCAGTTTACCTGCGCTATCGGCGCACGGATCCCCGGCTCGCCCCCTCTTTACTTTCCGATGCATTCCTGTGGATCGCTCTGATCACGATCACCCTGGTTGCGTCCTATGCGATTTGGGACTGGGGGGTTCATCAACTACTTCCGTTAGCGAAGTAGTGATCGGCACGAAACGGAGTCATAAGCGGACCCGCCGGAGAAGAGGGGGGCGGAGTGTAGACCCCTGATGACGGCGCGGTCAATGGGTTTTGGGCAACGCTCGGACGACACACGGTGATCGGACGCTACGGAGAATTTTCTGTGTCAGCCTGGCCCGGACCTGAGGATCGGGTTTCTTTTCCGTCTCGATGACTCTGCAGCAACCGGTCGATAGCTCGGCCGACAATCAGTATTCCCAGACTCAAGCCGACGGCGGCAAGCGCGGTGCGCCACAGGCCGAGCCCGACAGTGGTCCCCATTGCGGCGACGACCCAGATCGAGGCGGCCGTCGTGAGGCCATAAACTCCTTTGGAATCATCGCGATGCAGAATGACTCCCCCGCCAATAAAGCCAACGCCAGCCACCAGTCCCTGAATAACCCGGCTCACGGCGGAAGTGTCTCCGATTGACGACACCAACTGCAGGCTCGTCAATGACATCAGGGCTGCGCCCAGGGCCACGAGTGAATGCGTTTGCAGCCCTGCCCGCTTGCGATGCAATTCGCGATTAAATCCGATGACCGCGCCAAACAAGACCGCCAAACCGAGCCGGAGGACAACGGCATTCATGGTAGTGGGAACGGTGATAATTTCCATTGGCGGCGAATCCGCAATGAGCCTTGGGGATGAACAAAGCAATTCTAAGAGAATACAAGGGGACGGGCCAGAACGGGCTGTGGCCGTCACGCTCCGTCGTGACATAGCTCGAACTATTCATCGACTACACTTCGCTGAGTGATATGCAAGGCGAAGTCTCTCGGCGGCGCGAGCTTCGTCACGACGGAGCGTGACGGCCACGAGCCCGTGCCAGCCCCATTTGATTTGCCGGGAAGTCAGCGGCGGGTTGACTTGCTAACCTATTTGCTCGAGGCATTTACTCGGCTGACCCAGGGCGTGCTTCGCCGCGGCCCGGCATCCAGCCACAATACGATAATGGCCCGACTGTGCCTCGCGCACCGCTGGGGATAAGAGAGTCATGGCCGAACTTCCATACGTGTCATCAGCACCCTCAACCGCCGCGCGTGCGGCAGCGCAGCGCCGATACCGGTGCGTCTGTGGTGTGTCCTTTGACTTTGAACCGGCCGCCGCGCGAACCTGCCCGAATTGTGGACGGCATTACGATCCGCAAGTCTTTGCCGCGAAATTTGCCGATACGATGACCTTCGCCGGCGAGTTAATTCCTCAGACAACATCGGACGAACTGCCAGAATCGGACTCACTCATCGGGACCACTCGGGGACACTTTCGAATCGTGGCCCGACTAGGTGAAGGAGGCATGGGGACCGTTTACCAGGCGGTGGACGAGTCGCTGCAGCGTTACGTCGCTCTGAAGGTCATTCGTCAGCAAGGCACGGCCGGGAGTACCCTGTTCGATCGACTCGTGCAAGAGGCGCGAGCCCAAGCCCGGGTCAATCATCCCAATGTCGTACACATCTACTTCGTTGGTCAAACCGATGATTCGCCATTCTTTGCCATGGAGTTGATTCCCGGCCGGACGTTGGCCGACCGCTTGCTAGACGGGCCGCTGCCATTTGCCAACTTAGTTCGCATTGGTTTACAAGTCGCCAGTGCCCTCGAGCGCGCCGCACAATTTGACATCGTGCACGGCGACATCAAGCCCAGCAACATTCTGGAAGCCGACAACCAAACGGTGAAGATCTCAGACTTTGGACTGTCGCGGCGATTGTCTTCGACGTCGGAGAGCACGGACCGGGTAGCGGGCACGCCAAATTATCTCTCACCAGAATGTGTCCGCGGCGAAACACCGGATGCCCGCAGCGACATTTATTCGCTGGGAGTCACGCTGTTCGAGCTCACCTTCGGCAGACTTCCCTTCGAGCTAAGCGGTGCGACGCTGCGCGAACGGCTCGACGCCCATTTGACCCAACCACCGACGTTCCCAGAATCATGGCCGGATACCGTCCCTGAAGCTTGGCGCGATGTATTACAGCGGATGTTGGCCAAGAATCCCGTCGATCGTTATCCGAATTACGCGGCGTTGATGGCCGACTTCGCTCGCTTAATGCCGAAACGCCTGATCCCCGCCGCACGACTTTCCCGAGTCATTGCCTGGTTGATCGATGCCGGGACGTTGTCAGTGATGCAGGGACTCGTTGTCGCTCCGGCCCTCGTCTTGAATGGTATCGATGCCGCGCAGACGATGACTTTCTGGAAATGGCTCGCCAGCATTGTCGGGACGCTGCTGTCGGCGATGCTGTTGCTGGTGACGATGTGGGTTCAATGCCGTTGGGGAGCGACCCCCGGCAAAATGTTCTTCCAACTAGCCATCGTCGACGCCCATGGACTTCGCCCCAACCGCCGCAAACTTTGCCTGCGTGTTCTGTTCCAATTTCCGTGGATCGCACTATTCTTCTCACCCATGCTGGATGTCGTGGGTCTGGAGTTGATAGGCAATTTGCTCGCGCTGGTATGTTTTTTAATGACTTTGGTCAGCGCTGGGTTCCTGTTGTTCCGGCGCGATCAACGAGCATTGCACGACTGGTTTTTGCGAACTCGAGTCGTGGTCCACGCCGACGACGTTTGAACGTCCGCCATTACAGCAATGCCCGAATCGGTTGGCCACGATAGATGCGGTACGGCCGTCCCGTTGCGTCATGGAATTCACGGTCGGGACCGACTCCCAGCAAGTGAAAGATCGTGGCGGCCAAGTCCGCTGGCGTATAGGCATCCGACGCTGGCACGCCGCCGTGCGGATCGGTGGTACCAACTACGCGACCTGGCTGAATGCCACCGCCGGCAAGGAGACACGGGAAGACGTCTCCCCAATGGTGCCGCCCTGCCGTGAAAATCTCACCAGATGCATTCTTGCCACCCACCGCGATCGGTGAGATCCTCGGCGTAC
>CAZFLF010000207.1:0-8949 GCA_964519825.1 uncultured Pirellulaceae bacterium
CTCATACCACCTGTTTACAATGTCATGCCGTTGATACTGGCGAACTTGCTGAACGACTGGAATGACGCGATTACCAACGAGGAGCTATCAGATCCGGTTAGATGGAACTAACGGCGTTTGCGTTTGCCCCGCTTGGCATTTCGTTTCAGGACAAAGCGAGTTCTGTTGGACAACTCGACAGTTACTTCATCGTCAACGAGAGGTTCGGCGGCTTCCCTTTGGACTCACTTCTTCTCAATGCGATAAAGATGATGGTCGGTCCGAATATAGATTGCCTTGCCGGATGCGGCCGGCGAGGTCAAGCTTCGCCCTTCGAGCTTGTTGCTGGCCAACTTCTTGAAGGTGACACCTGGAGCGATGACCGTGGTCTCGCCACTTTCGTTGAGGAAGTAGATGCGTCCGTCTGCGTAGAACGGTGAAGCGTAATACTCACCGCCCAGGCGCTCGCTCCAGTGTAGCTTGCCGCTTCGAGCGTCCAGGCAACTGCCAATTCCCTTGTCGCTGACGAGGTACAGTTCGTCGCCGACGAGCAGCGGCGAGGGATTCTGCGGCACCGCCTTGTTCAGGCTCCAGGCCACATGGGTCTGGCTCACATCCCCCCGGCCATCGGGCCGAATGGCGTGCAGTCCCGGGCTCATGTAGCCCCCGCAAACGATGACCAGCCCGTGCCCGAAGACGGGGCGAGGTACATTCGCGTAGTTGTCCTGCTGAACCGACCACAACTCCTTGCCGGTGCGTGGATCGTTCGCCACGACTCGCTCCGCTACGTTGCTGATGAGTTGCTGGCCCGACGGTGTGTCAATCACGAGCGGTGTGGAATCGGAGTTGCGGCCTTCGTGCGGTTGCTTCCAACGCAATTCGCCCGTGTTCTTGTCCAACGCCGCCGTGTACTGCACATCGGTACCATGACAAGGCACGATGAGCAGGTCATCAAAAACGACCGGCGTGCTCGACGGGCCGTAACCCGACGCGTGGTCGAGCTTGGTTTTCCAGATGATTTTACCATCGGTTGCCAGGCAGGCTGTGCCGTAACCGCCAAAATGGACATAGACCCGATCACCATCGACGATGGGTGTCGGTGAGGCGTGACTGTTAGGCGGATGGAGTCGGCCCGGCGTGTTATTGGGGAAGACTTCTACATCGTGCAACATTTTTCCGGTCGCCCGTTCGACGCAGAGAGCCCGCAGTGATCGGCCGTCATCGATCGCCGTGGTCAGCCAGAGCTGCTCATCCCGAACGACCGGCGAAGACCAACCGAGCCCTGGAATGGGAACCTTCCAGACTACGTTCTCCGTTTCACTCCAGGTGAGCGGCAACCCGCGCGCGACGGCCTGCCCCTGGCCGTCCGGCCCTCGAAACTGCGGCCAATCTTCACTTAGCTTGCCAGTCGCTGCAGGGACCTCGCCGCAGGCGTGCAGGGCGAGCACCGCAAAGGCCGTCCCCGCGTTCGAGTGCAGGTTCTGCTTGCTCCCTCCCGGGGACCGGGTAAACCAACGTCCGCTGTCACGCTGGTTGGACTTCAACCAGGTAATGCCTTTCTGCAGGCGCGCGTCGTCGGCCTGCACGCCGGCCTGCCGGGCCACGAAGAGCACGAAACCTGTGCCGTAGCCATCGCTGTCTTTCTCGTCGTTGCCCAGGGTCAAGCGCTCCAACGCCCAGCCTCCGTCGGCGCGCTGCAGAGCCAGCAAGTCAGCTACCGCTCGGTCACGCTCGGCGTCGGTCATCAGGCCCTCGACGTGTCGCGCTGCCCAGAGCAGCATGCCTTTCTCATACGGCTTCTTCGCTGGCCGTCCGTGGATATATTTGCGGATTCCTGTCAGCGCCGTCTGGGCCGCTGGCGTCTGGGCATAGCCCTCGGGGGCGTGGGCGACTCCTAGGGCGGCGAGCAACGTCTCCTCGTAGTCGTTGATGACCGGATTGGGACCGCCGCCGATGTTGGTCCAGCCGCCGTCCGGACGCTGGCGGCTGAGCATGAGATCGAGCATCTTGCGGGTCTGCGGGTGCAGCTTGCCGGTGGTCTGGCGGTCGTGAAAAGCCAGGGGGACGCCCACGACCGTCGCCGCGGTGGCATAGCGCATTCCCCCTCCTAGCTCGGCCAGAGATTCATACTGCGCTCGGACTTCCGGCGGGGGTGGCACGATCTTCGCCAAAAGCGGGCGGGCGACAAGGTACATGAGATTCGCGTGACACTGGCTGCACCCGACTGAGACCCAGGGACGCGACTGTTCCTTCCAAGCCAGGGCGGAGGCGTCGAGCGAGCGAGCGGCACGCTCCAGCGAGAACTCCTTGGCCAGCGGTTCCTCGGCAGTTGCCGAAATGTGTGGCTCAGCAATCGGCTTTTTCCCCGGCTCCTGGCCGTGGGCCCGCGTCAGATCACCCACCATCCAGCCAGCCGACAACAGAGCGCCAAACACCGCGCTAACAAAATAAACTGTGAATCCCGTTCGCATGATAAGCCCCCCTTCGGGACTGAGCCGTCCGTGATCAGTGCTCAGCACAGACTTATTGTCAGTGCGATACAGATGATTCGGATAATCGTTGCCTTAATAAGACGCGACTTTGCCCGATTGTAGCCGACTCGAGACATGCTGCGGCAATGGATGCTTATGCGTCAGTTGACAGCGGCAGGCGTTTCCATGAGTCTATCATTGATTTGATGCGTCATACTGAGGCCGCAATCTGGTGACCCTCTCAAATGGCAGATGTGTGCTCCCGCCATGATGAACATTTTGGGAACGAGTGGCATGTTGCGTAATGGTCGTAACCGCCGCGAGTTTCTACAAATCGGCGCATTGGGGCTGGGTGGATTGACCTTGGCCGATGTGCTTCGGCTGGAGGCGCACGGAGGGAAGGGTGCCGCAGCGACTGCGAAGTCCGTCATCATGGTGTGCCTGCCGGGGGGACCCAGCCATATCGACATGTATGACCCCAAGCCGGACGCCCCCGTGGAATTCCGGGGAGAATTCGCATCGATCCGGACCAAGATCCCGGGCCTGAACTTCTGCGAGCACATGCCGCTCCAAGCACAAATCGCCGACAAGCTGTCTGTTATCCGGGGGATTAAGTTCCAGGGAAGGCACGATCCATACGAACTATTGAGCGGCTACCCTTCGGCTCGCACGGGGGAAATTCGGGCCGGTGAGAAGTGGCCCGTCTTCGGGTCGGTGGTGAGCCGACTCCGGAGCGATCATGCGACCGCCATGCCCCCCTATGTCAATCTCAATGACTTGCGGGTGGTCCCGGAAACGGACGATCCGGAGGTGCCGCGATATCTGGGTCCCCAACATGGGCCGTTCCGGCCGACCGGGCCGGGACTTGCGAACCTGCGTCTGCCTAGCGACGTGTCTCCCGAGCGCCTCGAGGATCGCAAGACACTGCTCGCCCAATTCGACCAGGACCGTCGCGAGGCGGAGGCTTCCCAGGGGATGCATGCTTTGGACGAATTCCAGCGACGTGCGTTTGGACTGGTCACCTCGGGCGCAGTGTACCAGGCGCTGGACTTGAACCGGGAAGACGCGCGCGTGAGGCACCGTTTCCAGGGATGCACCGATTTGCTGTTGGCGCGGCGTCTTGTGGAAGCCGGCGTCTCGGTGGTCACTGTGGCGCAAGGAGGTGTTCAACGGGGCCCGGGACTTCCGGTGTTTGGCGTTTGGGATACCCACACGCAGAATTTTCCCTCCATGCGAAAGCTGCTCCCTGAATATGATCGGGCGATATTCACTCTGCTGACCGACCTGTATGAGCGGGGCCTCGATCAACAGGTGGCAGTTGTGATCTGGGGCGAGTTCGGCCGCACACCGCGAATCGGTGACGAGGCGCGCGTTCTGGGGAGCCGATTCTCAGACGGTCGCGGCCACTGGTGGGATGCGGGTTTCGCCGTCGTGGCGGGAGGCGGCCTGCGCATGGGCCAGGTCGTGGGAGAGACTGATGAGCGGGCCGAGAAGGCCAAAGGGAAACCCTATACGCCGCAAAACGTTCTAGCGACGATTTATCACGTCTTGGGCATCGACCCGTCCAGAGCATTCCCCGACTACCAGGGGCGGCCCGTACACCTTTTAGATGACCGCGAGAAGATCCAGGAACTGATTTGACCGCCGTTCACTGCCAAGTGCCGAGCGGGCCGTGGCACTGAGACAAGGACAAAAACATCAGAGGCGTGCAACTTCTTGCAAGCCGTAGGACGCTCGAACGCTGCGGAATGCCCTATCAAAGTCATCGCGACGAACACTTCACGTAGTCCGAATTGCATTTTCCGAAAGTCAGCATCCACTGGCTGCTTTGTTGGGTTTCTGGACAGCCACATGGCGAACGAGCAGGCGAGGATCGCAATCCCAAGGACAGCGACAGCCGCCTGCTCCATGACGTAATGGCGGCTGCGCGACGCTGGTTTCTGCGTCAATTCAAAGATGCTGGGAATGATAAATCCGATAGCCAAACTGATTCCTGTGAAGAGCGGAAGCAACGGTAACCGTCGGAAGAATGACTGCAGACCCGGCATGTTGACTGCTCGCGAAAAGAAGCTATCGCGTCACGACAGCAGTAGAATTGCACATACTAAGCTGCTGGCTCAAAAAGAGTCGGTAGCTGCCGACTGACGTGCTGAATCAATTCACCTTCTCGCTTCGTGAGGAAACCAAATGTGTCTCACGCGATCGATTGCACTGGCTATCTCGTTTGCCTCGCTTGCCGTCTGTGGTTGTCCACATGAGGTGCAGACAGTTCCTGGGCCCGAGTCTGAGGGACTCTCAAAACGCATGTCAGGCTATATCCTGCATGCTGCCCCGGGACGTGGAATCCTCGCAGTATCCTTGCCGGATTTGAAGGAGACCGTCGTCCGTCCCCTCAGCGCGCCGAACGATGTTGTTGACGATCCGACGATCCATACGTTGAGTGGTCCGGACAACGAAGGACGCGTTGCCTACATCGAAGACCACTTTTTTGTTCAGAACCAAGCCAATAGGCGGCACCTGTTGAAAATAATCAATATCGATGGGACTGGTGACATCGCTCTCTTTTCACGGCCAGGTGACGCGATGTGGGCGGCATCTGCAGCCGGGAAAGGGGAAATCGGTGCGCATCTGGCATTGGCTCCGACTGGTGGCAAAGCGGCTTTTCTCTCCGGACTTTCCGACAAGCAAATGCCCGGCGCGCGATTTAGCCAGGGAACGATCGAGATCTGGGATGTAAACAAAAGGGAACGCCTTCCGTTAAAGATCCGTTCCGTCGACCAGCCAATGTCATGGTTCCCCGACGGCACGAAGCTCGCAATTGTCCGTTTCATCGCGCGAAGGGATGTCCCGAATAGCGGCGTCAGTGTCGACGAATTTGGAAGCGGTCACTACACAGGAGCTTGGGGCGAGCTGCCGGCGATTTACATCCTCGATATCCGGTCGGGCGAAACGCGCTTTTTGAGCCTGGGTTGGGTGCCAATAGTCTCGGCTAACGGGAAAGCGGTTTTCGTTGGAGCATGGATTCCTGACTCGAAAGAAGGAATCAAAATGGTCTGGAAGCATGTTGACGTCGCGACGGGCGTTGCTACCGATGTGACTTGGCCGGGGAGTGCGGGCGACCTAATTGCCAATCCAGTGGACGACTTGGTTCTCTACTGGGGACTCGCGACCACTGGCGCAAAGACCATGCTTTCGACAATAAAGGTGGCTGTTCTTAATTCCGGCCGGTTCCAGACCGTAATCCCAGAGATCCATCCCCGACATCACGTTAGTTTCGGCCAAGTGAGGAAGAAGTGAGCCGAAGTTAGATCATTCGATGCCTACTATTCCGTTTTCTGAATCGTTGCTTCAGACGACGTGACAAATCACAGTTTTTCCGATCGAGGGATTGGAATTCAAATCCCTCGGTTGCGTGCGTCGGTCACATCGACCGGAGCACCGAAGCTGCACTGGTTGGCCAAGTCAGAACGTTCCTTTGATCGGCCGCGTCGATTGGACGATTTGGCCCGCGTCGTTCGGTTCGGTCGACCGGACAAAAGGCACGAGTTCTTGACACACAAGATTCAGCGAACAAGTTTGCCGCTGATTATCAAATGCCCACCTTTGAGTCGCATGGCAAAGGCGCATTGCGTCATAGAGCACGGCTGACCAGATTTGGTTTGGAACGGCCGACGCCTGCGAGCTAGAATGCGGCCCCTCAGCATTGGTTCCTGCTGAACCCCATGGTGACGGTGCCTAGAAGGCCATGGACGAAAATCGGGAGTCTTACCTCATGCACCATTTAATCGGGATTGTATGGCGAGGCGAAACCTTCTCGTCCCATTTTTTGTTTTGACAATTGCCGCGGACCGCGTGACCGCTCGATAGAAGGGTCTTGTCTGTGGAAAAGCCGACCCTCGTGCGTTACCGAGTACTGGCGGTTGCCTGTAGCCTTGCGGTACTCACGTATATTCAACGTCAGGGCTTCATTGCCGCAACGCCTTACATCAAGCAGGATCTGGGCCTTGCTGACGGGCAGATGGGCTATTTTCTGGCGGTTTGGTTGATAGCCTATGGCATCTTTCAGGTGCCCGGCGGACTCATCGGCGACCGCCTTGGGTCACGCCTCCTCCTCGCGCTGCTGGTGCTGGGCTGGTCGGTTACGCTCTTCGTCGTTGCCCTGACGATTTTTCTCCCGGCTGGCGGCTGGCTGGCGTTCGCTGTCCTGCTGGTTCTGCGTTTTATCTTCGGCGGATTTCAGGCCGGCGTATTCCCCGGACTGTCCCGGGTCGTCGCCGACTGGATGCCTGCCCAGCAGCGCGGATTCGCGCAGGGGGCGATTTGGACGTGCACCCGGATCGGTGGCGCCGTCGCACCGGTGTTCGTCGTGTGGTTGATCATCGAGGTATTCGGCGGCTGGTCCACAACGATCGCGCTCATCGCGGGCGTAGGTTTGGCTTGGAGTGCGTTTTTCTGGCTTTGGTATCGCGATCGGCCCGAAGAAATGCGCCAGCTCAATGCCGCTGAACGTGACTTGATTTCCCGCAACCGGCCGGCTGCGGCTGCGACAATAGGCCCTGTTCCCTGGCTGGAGTTACTCGCGTCACCTAGCGTATGGGGATTGTGCCTGATGTACGGATTTGTTGGATTTGCCGGCAATTTCATTACGAACTTTCTGAACGTTTACCTTCGCGACCATCGCCACTTGCCGGACGAAACAACTGCCTGGCTCGCCGGACTGCCGCTGGCTGCCGGAGTCGTTTCCTCGTTGTCGGGCGGCCTCGTGTCGGATTGGCTAATCCGACGTCTTGGCAATCGTAAGTGGGGACGACGACTGGTCGGCTGCGTCGCGCTGGGGTTGGCAGGCCTGTCTACGCTGTGCACCCCTTGGGTCCAAGAGACTTGGCAACTGGCGATCGTGCTCGGCGCCTGGATGTTTTTTAATGACGCGACGCTCGGGCCGGCGTGGGCGTCGTGCGCCGACATTGGCGAACGCAATACTGGTACTCTCTCCGGCGCGATGAACATGACTGGCGCCTTCGCGGGCGCCGTCGGCATGATACTGGCCGGCTGGTGGCTCGAGTTGCGCCAATACAATCTGCTGTTCATTGTATTCGCGTCGAGTTACGTCCTAGCGGCACTCTGCTGGTTCGCGGTCGATGTGACAAAGCCAATCGTCCCGCGCCCCACCACGACGCGGTAAGCACTTCTACTATGAATAATCTTGTGAAGATACTAAGAGTTCATGATGAGCAGCTACAACACTGAATCCAAGAACGCGCTATCGACGATTCACTGGCGAACGAGCTGATCGGCCCGGCTGAACGCGACGATCTCTTCCTAGCGGGACGACAAGGAGGGTGACCCCATTGATAAAGTTGCGATATTCGTGGACGTGCAGAACGTCTACTACACGGTAAAGCAGAGCCACGGATGTCATTTCGACTACAAGGCGTTCTGGGATCAGGTCACGGCGGGAAGGGAGGTCATACGGGCCTTTGCCTACGCGATCGATCGCAAGGACCCGAGGCAGATCCAGTTCCAGCGGACCCTCGAGTCCATCGGCTTCGAGGTGAAGCTCAAGCCCTTCATTCAGAGAAGCGATGGCTCCGCGAAGGGTGACTGGGACGTGGGTATCACTCTCGACATGATCGAACTCGCCATGGACGTCGACGTGGCAGTGCTCGCGTCCGGCGATGGCGACTTCGACCTTGTTGTCAAGAAACTCCGAGACGCCCACGGGGTGGAGGTCGAGGTGTACGGTGTGAGGAAGCTCACGGCCGCAACCCTAATTCAGGCCGCGACCCGGTTCATCCCGATCGAGGGACGCCTCTTGCTGTCCGGTTAGCTCAGATTTCTCTCCAATCCCGACTATAGCTCGTACAGGTCATCCGAAACAGTTGACGTGCCCCAAGGCGATCGCGTAGATTGAACCTCACGGGTCAGCCAGGGGAATTGATTCCGATTTCGGAGGTGATCCGTGTTTACTTCTCGCGGCGATCGTTCGTTTCGCTGTTCACGTGCATGCTTGCTGTTTTTTGCCTCGTGTAGCTTTTTTCTGGACTCGCGCGGCAGCGCGGATGACGCGACGAAAGTGTCCGGACGCGAGTTATTCCTACGCGAGTGGATCCCAAATGATGCTCGCAGTTACGGCGGTGACGGACTGGGGCCTCAATTTAATGAAAGCTCCTGTGTCGGCTGTCACAATCAGGGTGGCCCAGGTGGCGCAGGTCCGTCAGCCAAAAACGTGCAACTCGTTTCGGTGTTTCGAAGCGAACGAAAACCTCATCACCTGAAGTCGAAGCGCGCGAGTTCCTCGATCCACGACAATTCACGCGGTTCAAAACAAATCCCGAAGCCTGCGGTGCCTGGGCCTGGACCAGGCAATTCACCTACAGTTGTTGATGACCTTTTTTCTGAACCAACGGACGATCCGTTTATCGAAAACCCCAAACCAACGCCGCCTCAACCAAGTGCAGCAACGCGGTCGGCCGAAGTTCAACGGGAACGTGAACAACTC
>CAZFLF010000208.1:0-8930 GCA_964519825.1 uncultured Pirellulaceae bacterium
GTCGATTAGTCCGCGGGTGTTGGTCAATTCAACTCGATCGTTGACGCGGAAATGGAGCGCCTTCGGTCGTCCCAGCGGGATTTCGGGCTGTGCCGGTTCCGTGTTCGTTGCGCCTGTCGCGGGACTTGGCGACGGCACCGGCGCCGTCTTCTCCGAACTCGGGGGAATCGTTGGCGCCGATCCGGCCGGTGACGAAATCGACGGAGATGGCGTCCCCTTAGTGGTCCCCTTGTCCGGTTCAGGTGGACTGGGCGTGAGATCCGAGACAGGTAAAGGTTCAGACTGTGCCGCTGTCGCCGGATGACTCGCCACCTGAGCGGCCGGTTGCTTGGAAGTCGTATCTGTTTTCACTTCGGACGCTGCGGCGGTCGGCGGAATGACCACTAGGTTCGCTTGCGCAATAGACGATCCATTCGCCGTGGTCGGTGTCCCTTTCGGCCACAGCCACACACCCAAACCGAGGGCGACCAACAAACTCGCACCGACGACCACGAAACCGATTTTCTGGAGTCGTCGAGGTGAATGCGAACGCGCGGGTCGCTTGGCGCCGGCGTGAATCGCGTTCACCTGGATGTTGACGGTCGGAGAATCGCCTGAGTTTGGAGGAAGCAAAGCCTCCTCATTCCGAGTCGTGACACCCGAAGACTGCAGGTGTTGGTCGTACATTGCCTTGCGTCGCGGGTTCAGCAGACAGCCGGCGGCTTTGGACAAATCGTTCAGCACTCGTTGTGATTCGCGGGCTGACGGACCACTTTGAAACGACCGCACGTGGGCCATTCGCTGATCGGCCGCATTGCTGATTACTTCGCGATTGTCTTCGAAACGTTTGATTCCCAGCAAACGATAAAAATCGGCCGGCTGTTCGTTCGGTGGAATGCCAAGCCAGGTGTAATACGGGTCAATCTGTTCTGGCATGGGCCGGCCGGTCTGCTTGAGAAACCGCTCCGAGATGATCGGTGTGGAAAGTGTAGCTATTCGCCCGACGATCCGTTGTTCCGTCCACACGGGAGTCTCCTTCAGTCTATCTGGGGCGACAGAAGCGTCAAACAGGCATTCCACGCAACAACTGTGCCGAAAAACAGTGCGAATTGGACGCGGATCCGCCCGCCCGAGTTCCAGGAAAGTGGCCGCTGTCCGCATTCAAAACGGTCCCTGTCGGACGCACCGTATTTGATTGGCTCACCTTGCGAAGTGGTGGCTACCGCAGCGATTAGTACCGAACGTGTCAGGGATGAGCCTTCATGGCAGAAGGCGGTTGCAAGAAAGCCGCGAATTGCTCGAATACTGGCTCGATTAGCTGTCACGGATCGCCGACGGGGTCACGGTTTCTTGGGAACGACCAATCGCCAACGACTTACAATTGATAACACGTGACCAATGACTAGTGATTCCGCTGCGATTGAAGTTGCCGAGCTATCCAAGTCCTATCGCAACGGCATGTTCCGTCCGCGGTTTGACGCCCTGAAAGGGTTGTCGCTGCGCATCGAGCGAGGAGAGGTTTTCGGCTTGCTCGGTCCGAACGGAGCTGGCAAGACGACGCTAATCAAGATTCTGCTCGGTATCGTGCGCAAGTCTGCCGGATCGGCATCGTTGCTCGGCCGGCCCGCTGGCGACCGGCAAAGTCGATTGCGGGTCGGTTACTTGCCCGAAAACTTACGCATCGCGACGCATCATAACGCACGCACCGCGATGGATTTCTATGGCAAGCTGAGCGGGCTGTCGCACACTCAGATTCTTGCCAATCGCGATAAGTTGCTCGAGAGCGTCGGTTTGGCGGATCGTGCGAAGGATTCGATTAAGAAGTTCTCCAAGGGAATGCTGCAACGGCTAGGGCTCGCGCAGGCGTTGCTGCACGATCCCGATTTGCTGATTCTGGACGAACCAACCGACGGTCTCGATCCACTGGGGCGGTCGCACGTTCGCACCCTGCTGCATCAGCTTAAAGCACAAGGCAAGACGGTGTTCCTCAACAGTCACATTCTGCAAGAGGTCGAATTAATCTGCGACCGCGTTGCGATCCTCGACCGCGGCGTGCTGAAGGCGATTGGCACCGTGGATGAAATCGCGCCAGAGCAGTTGACAGGCATCGAAGTCGAGTTGCAAATCGCCGGAGAAGAGCCGGAGATTCGCTTGGCGCTCGGGGATCGTGGCGTCAATCACTGGGAACGGGACGCCGAAGGACACCACCGGCTATCTTTGCGATTGCTCGATCAAGACGCGGTCAACCAGTGCGTGGATGACCTCCGCCGCGCCCAGGTCAGCATCGTCGGACTCGCGCGCCGCCGCATCACGCTGGAAGACGCTTTCCTCCGACTGCTCGGCCAAGAGAGTGCAAACTGACTATTCCCTTCACGCAACTCCCATCACGCGAAATGAAAAAGTACCTGGCCATTATCCAAGATTCGTTCCGCGAAGCCTTCGCCTCGCGCGTGATGTGGCTGGTGCTTATTTGCATCACCTTGCTGTTGCTAATACTGGCTCCGTTTGGCTTTCGCGAAGTACTGACGACGCGGTTTAGGGACAACGACCTGCGCAGGCCAGATGATTTCCTGGTTCTATTGCGAACGGAAGGCGTCAAAGACGCGGCATCCCCTGCGCGCCACGTTTGGCTCAAGCTCGATGACAAGACCCGCAAACGGCTCGGAAAGGTCTCGATTCCACCCCAAGACATGCCGTTTGAGTATCTGGCGGTATTTAGCGCGGTGGTAAAGGAAGTCGACGCACTACTGCAGCGCCCAGAGTTTTACGACGTGGAAGCCTGGAAAGGAGTGCGGATCGCGTCTGACGAAGCGCGCGACCTGCGGCTTCGGCGCGACGGCCTGGGCAAGAACCCGCAACCGCTTTCTGTAAGCGAAACGGCGCGGTTGAATCGCTTGCTCCTCGAGGCAGCGTTTCCGGACCTGATTCGGATCAGTCCGCCAACGTCGGTGCAATTTACCTACGCCTGGACGGATGCAGCTTCCCCGCAACCACTGCGCGGTAGCACGGTGCGCGAGTGGCTGCAGTCTCTGATAGCGACGGTGATGGGCTTCTTCGTCGGAGCGATCGGAGTTTTCATGGCGATTTTGGTGACCGCACCGATTATTCCGCAAATGTTCGATGCCGGGTCGTTGCACTTGCTGCTGAGTAAGCCGGTTTCGCGGTGGAAATTATTTCTCGCCAAGTACCTGGGCGGCTGTGCGTTCATTCTGATCGCGGCCGCCTACCTGATCGCGGGTTTGTGGCTGATCCTCGGCGCGCGGTTCGGAATTTGGGAGCCGAAACTACTCTATAGCATTCCGATCTACCTGTTCGTGTTCGCGATTTACTATGCGGTGTCGTCGCTCGCGGCAGTCATCTGGCGCAGCCCCATCGTCTCGATCGCGGTCAGCATTTTGTTCTGGCTAGCTTGCTTTGTGGTGGGAACGATGAAGAGCGGTTACGAAAGCCTGCTCCTGAATAAGGAACGCTTTACGCGTGTGTTCTATGCCAAGGACGCACTATTCGCCTGCGATGAGTTCGGTTGGGGAAAGGAGTGGGACCCCGACAAGCAGATATGGAGCGATCGATTTGTGCTCACGGAGCAAAAGCAAGCCCGGCCGTTCATGTCGCTGGCCCCGACCGTGCCACGCGAGTTCCGCACCATCGGTCCGATTTATGACCCGACTACCGATCGCATTTTGGCAGCAGTCCCGGCATTTCCTCCAACCAAGATCCATTTTGCGGTTGGGACGCGCTCGGAAAAGTGGGAGCCGTCCAGCCCACTCTCCGCGCCCCTGGGAACGATGGCGCTGTTGCGAGAACCCACCGGCAAGATTCTGGTCGTGTCGAGTCTCGGATTGTCGCGACTGACCGGCGATCCGCTGGCAAAGCGCGAGCCGGTAAAACTTCCATTCGGACTGTCGATCCCCATGCCTGGCGGTGGCCCGTTTCAGACCGTCAACCCGGATCCCCCTGTGTTAATGACGCAGCCGGCGGATGCGGCCATCCATCCCCAGACCGGCGAGGTTGCACTATACGCGCGCGCTACCGTGACGATACTCGCGCCCAAGAAGAATAGGTTTGAAAAGAGGTTGGAACACAAACTCGATGGCAAAGAACGGCAAGCCGTGGTGCTAAGCTTCGCAGGCAAGCATCTGCTCGTAGGTCGCGAGGATGGCCGTGTGCAAGCTTTTGATGCCGCGTCGATGACTGCGATGACAGAGTGGAAGCCCGAAGGGAAAAACCCGCCACGTTTCCTCGATGCTTCTCCCGATGGCCGGTGGTTCGCAATCGTCTTCCACACGGGCCGACTGTGGTTGTTCGACGCGGAACAGAACGTTCTCCGCCGCGCGAAAGTGACGGGGCAAGGGAGCATCTCCGCGGCCAACTTTACACCAACGGGCCGCTTGTTAGTCATCGATCGCACCGATCGGGTCAGCAAGTACAGCATGTCGCCGCTGAAAATGGAGCAGCGATTCTCACCGAACTCCGGACTGCTACTGAATGGCTATCGCTACGGCCTCTTGCCGCTGTACACAGTCTTCCCGAAACCTGGCGAGTTGGGCGAAACATTCGACTATCTATTGTCGGGCAAAGAAACAGAAAAGTCCGAGGGAGATGCGGACTTGACGAGCGCCCAACGCGTCATCGACCCCTGGACTCCGCTCTGGAGCAGCGCGCTGTTCACCGTGGTCGTGCTGGCCGTTGCTTGCCTGTACATCGAGTGGCAAGAGTTCTAAGAAAGTGGTCAGAGGTCAGAGGTCAGAAGAGGCCTTTCTGACCTCTGACCTCTGAAATTCAACCGCCGCTGACGGGTGGAATGCAAGCCACTTCGGAGTCCGGCGGAACGGCAGTAGAATCCCCGCTATATTCCGTGTTGATCGCGAATAAGGCGGGGCGCAAGATTGAGGCGAGTTGGGGAAACTGTCTGCCAATTGCCACACGCAGCGCCGCAATCGTCGCCGGTTCCTGGACGTCCACTTCGATCTCTTCGGACCCGGCCAGTTGCCGGGCCACGGCGAATAGTTTTACGCGTACGATCATGTCACTGCCAGCTCCTCACTGCGGGCTGTCAGCAGTTTTGCAATCTCCGGCATTAGGCCATAGGAAAGTGCGAGCAACTTCAGCGGATGGATGGTCGGTTTGCTGGTCCCCTGTTCCATTTGTATCTTGCAGGCGCTGCATTCGGTGGTGCCGAGTTGCCATACCGGATCGCGCATCGCCGTAATCAGTCCCCAGCCGGCGCGCAGACTGTTCCGGAAGTTCTTCTGCTTCAGTCCAAACGTGCCGGCCATTCCGGAACAGCCTTCTTCCAGCTGCGTGGCCATCAACCCGGGAATCAATCGCAGCAAATTGAGACCAACGGGCCCGGCGTTCAGGGTTCGCAAATGACACGGCTGATGATAACCGAGCACCACGTTGAGTGGTTTCAAGTCGAGTTCAAGTTTGCCGGATTGGTGCAATTTCCACAGGTATGAGCAGGCTTCAGAAGTATTCGCCGCAACAAGCCGCGCGTCGTCGTTGTCGAGCAGATTCGGATACTCTTGCGTCAAACAGACCGCAGCGGCAGGTTCAGTAGTCACGATGTGATAACCTTGCCGCACCGCTTCGGCCAGCATGCGGGAATTACGATAGGCGAGCTTGCGGGCAATGTGCAACGCACCCATCGATACCGCCGCCATGCCAGATTGCATCTGGTCGGGATGCACAAACACGGCAATGTTGTTGTGTTCCAGGATTGCGACCAGCGCCTCACCGATCTGCGTATCGTACCAATTGGCGTAGATGTCGACGAAGTACAGAACCTTGCGGCTGCTGTGTCGCGGCGGCCGAGTCAGCCGTCGCCGATGGGCCCAGCGAATAAACGAACGCATGGCAAAGCGTGGAAGTTTGCGCGCCTGGGCGATGCCGAGGGTCTTCTCCAGCAGCCAGCGCGGCGCGGGAGTGGAGAGCACCCAATTAGCGATGGTCGCGAACTGGGACGCCCAGGACGAAATGCGATCCAGTCGCGCCAGCGACCAATCTTCGAGTCGCAGTCCGTTGCTGGCGACGTACTGCCCTTTGCACTCCATCATCAACTTCGGAATATCGACCCCCGCCGGGCATTCCAAACGGCATTGGCAGCAATGAAAGCACAGATCGGCGATATTCTTCAGGGCGTCTGTTTTCAACTGGGTTGGATCCAGCTGCCGTGTCATGATCGCACGCATCAGATTGGCTTTCGCTCGCGGTGATGCTTCTTCGCGCGGAGCGAAGCGGAACATCGGGCACATCCGCTCATCGGGAGAGGTCGTTCGACATCGGCCGCATCCGTTGCACATGCGAGCCGCGTGCGTGATGTCCTCGTCCCGCCAGACTAACTGCAATGGAATCGGTTGGAACTTGGCCGGTTCGGCGCCCGCCTGGTCGGGCGGTACATCCATCTCGTCGGGTGACACGACATGTCGTAGATTGCGGGTCAATGGCTGCGGGAAATCCGCGACGACCTTGCCGGGATTGAAGATGTTCTGTGGATCGAAGATCTGTTTCACTTCCCGAAAGGTCTCGTACAGCGGTCCGAACTGCTTCCGCACAAACCAAGAGCGGCTGAGTCCGTCGCCGTGTTCGCCGCTGATCGTTCCCTTCACGTCCAGCACGTGCTGATACAACTCGTCGGCGATCGCTTGCATCTTCCGAATGTCGTTGGGATTACCGAGGTCGAGGAAGGGTCGCACGTGCAGTTGGCCGTGCCCGGCGTGCGAGAAGACAGTCGCAGTGACTTGATGGGACTTCATCACGTTCTGCAACCGCACCAGGAATTCGGGGAGGCAGTCCGGTGGCACGGCAATGTCTTCGACAAACGGTAGAGGCCGGGTGTCCCCCTTGAGCCGATAAAGCGTCGGCACGAAGCGCCGCGACAATCGCCAAAAGAGATTGCGTTCGTCGGTCTCAAGAGTCATGCGCGAATCGAACGCCAGCTTCTGCTCGCGATGAAACCGGCTGATGATCAACCGCAAACCGTCGCGGACTTCCTGCTGGTTGTCGCTTTGCTTCTCCACCAGCAGTAATGCTTCCGCATCGCGAGCGATGAGCACATCGAATCGCGCATCCGATTCGCGCGCGATCGTTAATAGCCGGCGGTCCATCATGTCGCACGCCGCGACGTCCATGTGCGCGATCTGAATGGCCGCCTGAGCCGCCGACTCCATCCGATCGAAAAACAACAGCGCCACGCCGCGAAATCGCGCTATCGGATCGGTCTTGACGACGGCTTCAGTGATGAGCCCTAAGGTGCCTTCCGAGCCGACCAGCAGTCGCGCTAGATCGAGCTGCCCGTCGGCCAACACGTCGTACAAGTGGTACCCGCACCGATTGACTAACGATTGCGGGCGGTGCGATTCAATGGTTGCGGCATCGCGCGTCAGCAGATTGGCGAGCCGGCCAACCAATTCGGCACGCGTCGTCTCACTCGCGGGAGACTCGGGAGAACCAGGCGCCGGATCAACTCGCGGCGCGACAACCGGAGTTCTTTCGGCCTGAATCACCTGACCGTCGGCCAGCACGACTTGCATGCTTACCACGCGACTCCGCGCGGATCCGTAACGCAGCCAATGACTGCCGCCACCATCGAGCGCTAAGACGCTGCCCATGGTGGTGACACTGCGCAACGCCGGATCGGGACCGTATAATCGACCGTGCGTGTGCAATTGGCGATTCAGTTGTGCGTGGACGATTCCCGGCTGAATACGCGCCGTATCGTCGGTCAATTCCAGCACTCGCCGCATGTAATAGGAGAAGTCGACGATCAATCCGCGGCCAAGCGATTCCCCCGCAACACCGGTCCCCGCGCCACGAGCATGGATCGGGATGTTCTTTTCGGCGGCATATCGGACCACGGCAACGACGTCGTTCACTCCTCGAGGGCGCACAATACCCAAAGGCTGAATCTCATAGATGCTGGCATCCGAGGCGTACATTTGGACAAAGAGATCGTCGCAGTGGACTTCTCCTTCTAATAATCCGCGCAGATCAGCTTGGATGCGTTCGCGTTCCTGGTCCATGCAATGCTGCTGTTTGAAATGACCGCCCTATTTCTTTCCAATGCAGACGAGTTGCGAATACGTGCGCAGGAACATCTTGCCGTCGGAAACGGCAGGAGTCGAACGGCTTGGTTCGCCCAACGGATTCTTGGCAAGCAGCTTGTACTCTTTTTCCGCCGCAAACACCCACACCACTCCTTCTTCGTCGATGCAATAGATCTTGTCGTCGACCCGAACGGGTGATCCAGAAAACGCGGCATCCGTTCGTTCAAACCAATGGATATTTCCGGTCGCGGCGTCCACGCAGGCGGCAAAGCCTTTGTCATAGAGCAGAAATAGCAAGTCGCCCCGTTTCACCAGGCTGGGTACGTAGGGAGCCTTAATCTTGTTGCTGTTCTTCAGCTCATACGCCACGGAAGCGGATGGCCCGGGCCGCACCGCCACGACCGTGTTGTCGGAATAGGCTCCCGAACCACAACTGCCGAATACCAATCCGCCCGCCAAGATCGGTGAGGAAACGGTACGCATCTTCAAGCAATCGGGAACTGTCCAAGTCATCTTGCCGGTCGCGGCATCGAGTCCGAAGACTCCGTTGCCGCTGTTGGTGCAAACGACTTCGGCTTTACCCCCGGATAACTCATAGATGAATGGCACGGAGTAGCTGACGACTTGGGCCTTCAACGGCGTGCGCCAGACTTCCTGGCCGGTCTTGCGGTCGAGGGCCATCATGAAGCTCTTGCCCGGTTGCGGAGCGTCCTTCGACATCTCATCGTCTTGAGCGTTATTTACGATGATGAGGTTTTGAAACAGGATGGGGGACGTCCCGAATCCGTGCTGACTAACCCAACGTCCGAGATCCTTGCGCCAAACCTCACTGCCGTTGTGGTCCAGCGCGAGGAGTGTCGTTTCGTCGGGCGTCGACCAGGCGAAATAGACTAGCTCGTTGTCCAC
>CAZFLF010000209.1:0-8897 GCA_964519825.1 uncultured Pirellulaceae bacterium
CCGATGCCCGCCGCCAGCGTGTTGTTAGTCGCATCCGTGGGATCCAATTCCATCGCACCGATGGAGAGCGACGGAAGGTTGTCGGTTTGCGGGACCCAAGTCGGATTTGCCGAAGTCGAATTGTTCGTGCGCCAAATACCGCCGTTGACTGATCCGATCCAAAGAGTGTCGGCAACGGTCGGGTGAGCGACCACCGTGTGAATCGCGCCGACGACCGGTTGGTTTGTCACACCTTCAATTTGACCGTTGAAGGCTGGGGACGGCCCTTGCGCGATCCATGCGGTCAACAAAGTGCGGGGCTCAAGAGACTCCACACCCAGCGAGCGGGACGATTTCCTGTGGAAGGCGATGCGTGGCGACTTGTCAGGGAGCGAGCTCTGCTGTGTGTCTCGGAATGAGTGTGGCTTTTGTAGAACTCGAGATGGTTTGAAACGCTTGTTCTTCATGCTCATCCGAAAACTCCATCGACATCATGGTGCAGGATCACTGTTGCGTTTATGCCGTCGACAAAACCCAGTGCTGCTCGATTGCCGATCAGGCGATTCAGACGAAGTGAGGAGAATGGTACTGTTAGATGGAAAACAAAAGCAATCATCCTGGTGGCATTTATCCTGTTCCTGCGTTTTGACCTCCTGCTGTTGCCTTAAGTGATTGCCGCAGGGGGGGGTTGCCAGGGGACAGCCATCCAATTAGAGAGGCGGAACAACCCAGGATGTCTCAGGTGGACCTCGTTGAACCACCCAGCAATCCCGCGAGGTTACTCGCCGCGATTTACAACAGCGTCGGGCTGGATTGTCCGCAGTTGGCCGAATACCAAGTAAATCGGTGGCAGCAGGAACAGGTTGAGGACTGTCGAGGTCACGAGTCCACCAAGGATCACGACTGCCAGCGGATATTCGATTTCGTGACCAGGCTTATTGCCGGTGATCGTCAACGGAAGCAGCGCCAGGGCTGTGGTGAGTGCGGTCATCAGGATCGGGGCGAGCCGCTCTTCCGCGCCGCGAATAATCAGGCCGAGACCGAACGGCTCGTTTTCAACTGTCTCCAAATGACGGTAGTGGCTCACGAGCATGATGCCATTACGGGCCGCAATTCCCAGCACGGTGATAAACCCGATCAGCGAACCGAGCGATAACACGCCTCCCGCCAGCCACGCTGCACACACGCCGCCAATCAGCGCGAACGGAATCGTCAGGCACACGAGCAATGTCAGCCGTATCGATTGGAAGTCGACGTACAGAATCAGCACGATACCGACCAACGACAGCGCGCCGAGCAACAGCAACCGCCGCTGCGACTCTTGTAGCGCGGTGTATTCGCCGAGGAACTCGGGGTGATATTCTCGGTCGAACGGGACGGCGCGGACTGCGGCTTCGATGTCGCGGGCCACTGATCCGAGATCGCGACCCTTGGCATCGCACGTCACGTCGATCCGCCGCGACGCCCCCTCGCGTTTCACCTCGTTTGGAGCTGGAACGATGCTGAGGTCGGCCACATCGGCAAGGGGCACCTGCGCGCCCATCGGGGTGTCGATGCGAAGTTCCCGGAGCGACGATAGGTCCGTGCGAACGTGGGGCGTGCCCCACACCACCACATCGTATTTCTTCTGATCCTGATAGACCTCGCCAACCTTGCTTCCGCGCAGCATCGTGGTCACCGCGCGACGCACCAGTCCGGGCGTCAGGCCGAATCGTTCGGCGGAGTCGGATCGCAGTCGCACATCGATTTGAGCCACCAAGACCTGCGGTTCGACCTTCAGGTTCGAGACTCCCTCGATCTTCGCCATCACCGCGCCAACCTCCTGCGCCTTATCGCGCAGCTTCTCCAAGTCCGGCCCGAAAATGCGGACGACGATGCTCGAGCTGGCGCCGGTCAGCACCTCTTTCACCCGTTCCCGCAGATAAGTGAGCACGTCGCGATACAGTCCCGGGTATCCGTCCATGGCTTGCTGAATCTTGTCCACGGTCGACGCGTAATCGACGTTTGAGTCGATGCTGATCCACAATTCGGTGAAGTTGGGCCCAACCACTTCATCCGCTGCTTCGGCGCGCCCGATATGACTGCCGAAATTACGCACGCCGGGAATCGCCCGTAACTCGCGGCTGGCTTGCACCGTCACGCGGTCCATCGCTTCAATGGACGTCCCCGGTTTCTCAACGAAGTGCATCAGGAAATCTGTTTCCTGAAAATTCGGCAGGAACTCCTGGCCGAGCCGGCTGACGGCCAGGAATGTCAGCCCGAACGCGATCACAAGAAAGCCGATCGCACCCGCCGGCCGTGCCAGAAACCACGGCAGCACCCCGCGATACGGTACCTTGAGCCACCGCGTTAGTGGCGGCTCATGTGTCGCGCCGCCGTGGCCGGGCAACAACATCAGTGACAGCGCTGGCGTGACGACCAGTGCCACCAACAGCGACGCCATAATTGCCAGCACGTACGCGATCGCCAAGGGACGAAAGAACGCCCCGGCCAGTCCTTCGAGAAAAAAGATCGGCAGAAAAACCAAGGCGACGATCAACGTGGCATAGACGACCGCACTGCGCACCTCGAGCGAGGCACTCAGCACGACCCGAAATGCCGATCGCGGTTTCGAAGATGAACGATTCAGCCGCAGCCGTCGCACGATGTTTTCCACATCAATGATCGCGTCGTCAACGACTTCTCCCAGCGAGATCACCAGGCCGGCAATGATCATCGTGTTGATCGTCACTCCCCACCAATACAAGACGATCACGGTCGCTACGAGTGAGAGCGGGATTGCTGTCAGACTGATCACCGCTGTTCGCAGGTCGAACAAAAAGGCCGCCAGCACGACGACCACCAGCACACCACCGGTTAGCAGCGCACGGGTTAGATTCTCGATCGACCGCTCGATGAAGGTTGCGGGGCGGAAGATGGTGGCGTCGATTTCGACGTCTTCCAGTCCGGGGCGCAAGGCATCCAGCGCGGATTCCACTTGGCGCGTTACTTCGAGCAAATTAGCGGCCGGCTGCTTTTCGACGATCAACAACAGCCCCGGCCGGTCATTGATGATCGCGTCGCCGATCGGCGGCGGCGATCCGATAACGACGTCGGCCACATCGCTCAGCCGTAGCGGCGCACCATCGCGAAAGGCCACGATGCTGCGCGCTAGATCTTCCGGCTCGAGCACCAACGACAGCTGCCGCACCGCTAAACGCTGATTGGGTGTATCGACGAAGCCTCCGGCGTCCAGGACCACGGCGTCGCCGGCCGCGCGCATCACGGCGTCGAGCGACACTTGATGTGCTCGCAGCCGGTCTGGATCGACGAGCACTTGCAACTGCTTATCGCGTTGTCCCCAGATCGCAACATTCGCTACGCCAGGAATCGCCATCAGCCGCGGCCGAACGGTCCACAGCGCCAGCTCCGTCAAGTCGCGCTGCGAGAGCGTTTCCGACCACACGCCGATCTTCATCATGCGACTGAGCGACGACAGCGGCTGCAAGATGATCGGTGGGCGAGCGACGGTCGGAAGCCGCGGCGTTTCGGCGGCGAGGCGCTCCTGCACGAGCTGCCGCGCCCGATACAGATCGGTCCCCTCTTGCAGGATAAGTTTGATCGACGACAGACCTAGAACCGATTTCGATCGAATCGTTTGCAGTCCCGGGGTCCCGTTCAAAGCATTTTCCAGCGGAAACGTCACGAGGCTTTCGACTTCGACCGCGGAGAGACCGGGCGCTTCGGTTTGAATTTCAACGTACGGGGGCGCGAATTCGGGAAAGACGTCGAGGGGCATCTGCGGAACGAGCCGCACGCCAACGACGATTAGCAACACTGAAATCGCCACCACCGCGACTCGCAGTTCCAGCGCAGTGCTCACAATCCACTTCAACATCGTTCGTTCCTGGTTCGAACCTTGCGGTTTGATTTGATGGATCGTTATGCGGGAGGGCGAGGCTCCTGCCGAGCCGCTTGGGCTCCGTGGTATCGCTCAGCTTATCGCAGCTCGGCAGGAGCATCGCCCTCCCGATTCATCACTCCTGGCTACTTTGCAAAACCGACTTCGGTACCAAAGAGCTCGGCCGCGCCGGCGGTCACCACAGCTGTACCAGGTTTTGGCCCGTCCTCAATTACTGCCAACTCGCCGATCACATGCCGCACCAGGACGCGGAGGCGGGTGTATTTTTGCGGTGAGGTTCGTTCGTAAACCCACGTCCCACCGTGAATGTCGTGAATCACTGCCGACCAGGGGACGACCAAATTCTCTTTGTCGCCGCGAAGAGTCAATGTCGCAGCTACGCGCTGGCCTGGAGCGAGTTTGCTCGTGGTGTTTTCCAGTTCGTAGAACAAGTCGACTGTCGCCGCAAGCGCATTGGCGCTAGGAGGAGCAGCTACAGGTTGGGCAGACCACGGCTGGTCGCCAGGTCGCGCGGCCACGTGTCCGACCCGCGCCGCCATTTCGCGATTCACCTCGTCCAATTCGCCGACATAGACCGGTACGCGCACCCAAACCGTGTCCAAATTGATGACCTCGAAAAGCGCCGCGCCAGCGGGGACGGCTTCGCCTGCCAAGGCCAGAACGTTGCGGAGCAAACCATCGACGGGCGACGCAATGACCAGCGAAGGCACCGAGCCGGAATCGGCCTCATTGGCGACTTCGCCGAAAAGCGAACGCCGCGCTTGGGCGGCCTCGAGTAATTTGCGAGCAAGATCGTATTGTGCTTGGGCATCGTCGACGGCCCGTTTGCTGCCGGCTTCGGCGTTAAAGAGTTGTTTGGCACGTTGCAGCGCGATTTGTGCGGCGTCGACTTGCGTTTGTGCACTTTTGACCTGCCCCTCCGCATCCACGAGCGACGCAGCGATATTCGCCCTTGCGTCGGGCGTCAGTAACGGCGTGAGGCGAAAAACCGGCTCGCCCCGTTTCACCTTGCGACCCACGAGTAGTTCGCCTTGCGTCGCCGCCATCAGAGTTCCACTCAGGGGAGCCGGAACCATGACCAGATTGCCGGGCCGATGGACGACATCGCCACCATAGGTCCGGACTCGTGGCACGTTGCGGCGCTCAATCGGTTGGACCTGTAATCCCAGTCGCCGTTCCGCGTCGGCAGTGAGAGTGACGACGATCAGCTCGGGCTCTTTCAGCGGGCTGGACACCTTGGAAGGCGGAGTGGTCGCCGGGGCTGAACTGGGCTTCGACGACTCGCGAGTAAAGAACCAAGTCGTCACACCGGTCACCGCAGCTAGGGCGACGGTGATACTGACATTCAGTACGTCGCCCAGCCGTAGTTTCATTGACTCGTCTCCGGTTCGATTCTCTCGGGTGATGGTTCGGTCAGCCGGTGACCGACGCCCCGTTCCAACTCCGCGATCGCCCGCCGCATGTCGGCTCGTAGTTGAGCCTCGCGGGCTTGCGTTTCAAACAGCTGTCGCGTGGTTTCCAGGACCAATGCCAACCCCGTGTCCCCTTCCTTGTAGGCTCGTTCCGCCTTCCGAATGGCGTCGTCCACGGTCGGGTGAATCGTGTGTTGCCACCGATTCAAGTCCGCTCGGGCTTGGATCCATTGCACGTTCGCTTGCCGTACTTCCAGCATAATTCGATCTCGAAGCGTTGTCTGCTGCGCGACAGCCCGATCGATCAGTGCCGCCGCACGGGAAATGCGACCCGCATTCCAATTGAAGATCGGAATGGTCGCCCGCACGCCGGGTCCGTCTTCATAGCCCTTTTCCCCCGTGCCGTTCGCATCGTTGATGAGCAGCAAGCGAAACCAGTCGTGGCGAGCAACTCGAAGTCCGGCCTGAGCCGATTCCACAGCCCGACTCGATGCCATCAAATCGGGTCGGCTATTCAGTGCATCCGCGATCAGCGTGTCGACGTCAGCCGGCAACTCGGGTAGTTCAGCCAGTGGCTCGTCGGCCAACGTCAATTCGGGATGCGATTCAATCAGGCCCATCACATGCCGCAGACGATCCAGCGCCAGGTCGACGTCGTAGGCAAAACGCGCCGTCTCTTGCTCCCCACGTTGAGCGTCGATGCCGGCGGCAGCCACTTCCACTGGACTGGCGTCGCCAGCTTTCACGCGCTCATTGGCCAAGAAGGCGATCCGCGTCCGGACCTGCGCCAAGTCCTGTGCAATCTTGAAACGATCCGCCGCCAACCGCACGTCGGCGTAGGCCACACGCACGTCGCGAATCAGCGTCAACGCGACCTGCACCAGATTCTCCGCGACGCGCGCCGATTCCGATTCTGCGACAGCGACTCGTTTTGGACGCAGCCAGAGTGCTTCCAGCGGAAACTCAACTGCGTATTCCAACTGCTTCACGCCCACAGGCGCCAGAAACCACAGTTCCGGGTTCGGCAATTCTGTGGCCGTAACCACATCCGCGCGGACCAACCCGAGTTCAGTAAGCGCTTCCAGGAACGCGGCGTTGTTCCAAAGGGCGATCGCCACCGCTTCATCTTCGGTCAGCCGATCTTCCCAAGTCACTCCGGGTGGAATTGTTATCTGACGCCCGCAGGTCTCTGGTCCGAGGGCGTAGCCGGCACGCCCCTGAATCGCACAGTCGACATCGTGACGGCCGAAGCAGGATTCATAACAGGCACAGCCACTGGCCAACAGCGCGCTCAAAACCAAGCACAATCTGAGCTCACGACGAACCATCCCGTTTCTTCCCCCAAAGAAAAAGTCGACTCTTTTCGATATCGGTCGACCGTAACGGTTGAATCTACTTTTCCGGTTAGACCGAGTATTTCGCCGTGATTCGCGAGCATGAGATAGTTCCGCCGTGCGACTCTAACAGCCAGCCATGTAACTGCGACGGACACTGACGCGCGAAGTAACCGCAGATTGCGCAGATTTCGCAGATTGAGATTAAGAGAAGGGAACCGCTGCGGGACCGGAAAGGGGTTGTCTATCAGTTGGTGAGCGGTAGAAGTTCTTAGCGCGTCTGCATCCGCTGAACTAGCTGGGCAAGTCGCTCGAGTTCATGGCGGTGCAGGAACCGACGGTGATCGTGTGCGATGTCGGTTCGATTCGCCGTGGGCGATGCACAGCGACGAACGTACTCCAGCAATTCGATGTCCGACATATTTGCCAGTTGTTCCGGTTGTTCCGGGCTGCAGTCGATGGTGTCGTTGGCCTGAATGGTGATGGTGTCTTGCATTCGCAATTCCCAGCAAGGGGGCCAATTCGAACAATTGCTAGACGTTTCGTCGTGGAAGTTGACGGATTCGTGCACATGCCACCAAACCGTACAGGATGAGGGAGGCAGCACTTCTTATGCCACGCTCGTCCCGCAATGTGGCCACGCGCTGCCGTACACGAAAGGCGTTTCGCTGCTGCAGCTTCGCACTCGACGTGCTCGTTCACGTTCGCCATTCGTGCTGTGACTCGACGGGTTCGCGCTGCTTGCAACTAAGGCAACCCTCGTCCGAAAACCAGGCACGAAAGAAACGCGGTTTCGCGATCGACGCTGTCTGGCAATGGCGTGACTGTTCGGCACTTCGAGCAACGTCACGAAGGAGCGTGACGGCTACGAACAAGCGCCTGCGGCTCGCCAAGTTGTTTCAATCCGAATTCAGACACTCTGATTGCCCGATCGCGCGCGGTGGCTTGACGCAGCGCTTTGGCGTAGGGGCTTGCGTCTCGGACAGCCACGGTGCGGACAGCGGCGGCATTATTGCCCCAGCAGATTGAACAATTGATCGACGTCCTGCGCGGAAATCTGTTTTCGCTGTCCGGCCGCAAGAGATTCAAACAGCAGGTCGTCGGAATGATCGAGCCCGAGCACATGGCCAAGTTCGTGGAGGACAACGGTGAACAGGTCCACTTTCCCATCGGCCGCGCCTCCGGCGACCGCCTGTAGGGAATTCGTTCCGTCTGCCATCAGGTATTCATCATCGTCGTCGGGCGTCAGATCGACGAACCAACCGAAGCCCACGCCGTTGTCGTCGATCTCGATCACGCCCGGTCGGCTGTTGCCAAGTTGTTGGACTGAATCGAGATCCGTGATGACGAACTGCGTCGCTTGTAGCCGAAGCAATTGCTCGGCAGACAACCCAACCGCCGCCAAGCGACGAATACCTGCCGTAACGATCGCTGCGAGAGCTTCGCTCGACAAGACTTCCATCGCTGGAGGAGACAGCGCGGCACCCTCCGCCAGCAGAGGTGCGACGCGGACGATGGTGAGATCCGTTGCGTTGTACGTCGGGCTGTAATTGAGCCCGTTGCCATTCACCGTCGCGAACGTCCCCGTGCGTGAAGCATAGGTCAACACCTGGAAGCTATCACCGTTGGCCGGCGAATATCCTCCGCCAACGGTGACACTGAGCGCACCATCCAACGTCGCCGCTCCTGAAACGGTGATCCGCCCGAATTGTCCTGCCCCCGTCCCGCGCAGTTCAGTCACCAGCACGCCGGAAGCAGTTTGGGTGAAGGCCCCGGTAACACTGACGACGCTACCCGCACCCGCTCGAATCGTTCCAGCATGAGCCGCGAGATTACTCACGCTGAGCGTTCCGCCGTTAAGGGCTTCCAGGGTTCCTTGGTTGGTGAAGCTCGTGGGGCTGACCGTGAGGGTGCGTCCGCTGGTCTGCGAACTGATCGTGCCTTGATTGACCAGCGTCATGCTGCCGCCATATCGGAAGCCCGGCCCGATTTGCGCCGAGCCGGCAAAGTCGCTGGTGGTGCGGATCACCCCCGTGGGGCCGATCGTCAACGTGCCCGACGAGCCGTTCATCTCCACCGCACGGGTGCTCGTGTTGGGCCCCTCGAACAGAATCGTCCCGCTGAGCACCGAGTCGGGCGCGAAGCCGATCGCGCTGTCGGCCCCCTTCAGGTGCGCCGTTGTGAACGTCGTCCCCCCTTCGATCCGCACCCGCGCGTCGCCGGCCGACAAGTCCAGGTCCCCATTCACCGTCACTCCCGTTAGGAGGCCGC
>CAZFLF010000210.1:0-8889 GCA_964519825.1 uncultured Pirellulaceae bacterium
TCGCCTCAATGGCGGCTCGCAGATGCACGGGACGAAAGCCTGGTGGAGAAGCCAATAGCACTACGTCGCACATATCAATGACGTGCTTATAGCCATTCAGCCCCACGAACTTGTGTTCGTCTTGAACGGCCACACGGGAAGCAGTTTTCACGTCCGCTTTCAAGCTGCGCAGGCTGTTGTCCATCGGTTCGGGAAATGCGTCCGCCATCGCGACCAATTCGCAATGCTGGTCGGCATTCAATGCATTCGACGCCGCACCCGAACCACGTCCGCCGCATCCAACCAAGCCAACCTTGATGACGTCCGAACCAGCGGCGTGAACTGCTCCCGCCGATGCCAGCGTCGCCGCCACGGTTCCTCCCACGGCGACCGCGGAGGACGATTTCAAGAACTCTCGGCGTGACGACGGGACACTGTGAACAGGCTGACTCATCTCAGGCTCCTTTCGGCGGGCTTGATGGCGGGCGTTACTTCTGGCTAATTCTCACGGCGATCGGGCACAATGCCGTCCGCAATCGGCGTATCATGGTCTACTTCAGGAAGCCAGAACTGACTCGGTGCACCGAGAGCCAACGACGAGCGTGCTCTTCATTAGGTTGCACGGACACAAACGAGTTCAACCGACTCAGGACTGGCCGCAAGGAGTATAGTCCGCAGCGATTTCGTCTGGCAAGCAACAAGCTGAACTTGCTCTGTCCACGAGTTCTTGATTGACACTCGCCATCCAGCGTTGGAGAATCGCGTACAATTATCCTGCCAGTTCCAGTTTGTTGCGCGGCTGCCCGGGAGAATTCTCATGTCTCGAACGCAATTACGCTCGAGATTGGGTTTCACTCTCGTGGAACTGCTCATAGTAATTGCGATTATCGGCATCCTCGTGGCGCTCTTGCTGCCGGCAGTTCAGGCCGCTCGTGAATCAGCACGGCGCATGGCGTGTTCGAATAACTTGAAGCAATTGGGCCTCGCCTGCCACAACTATGTCGATGTCTTCAAGTCGATGCCGTTGAACTACGGACAGGTCAATGGCGGGACGTCGATTTGGCATGAGCCGGCAAATGCGACCACGCGGCAAACAAGTTGGATCATGCAGTGCCTGCCATTCATCGAAAACAATCCCCTGTATGACCAAATCGATTTCAGTATTGATCTGACACTCGACCCACGCAACTTTCTCAATGGTGGGACGATCGCGAATCCTGCCAATCCCAGTAACGCTTGGGTTGCCAAACGGGTAATTCCCGGACTGGTGTGCCCAAGCGACGGTGCAACGGTCATGAAGATCATGCCATATCGCACGAACCGAATGGCGGGAGGTTCCGCCTGGGGAGTTACGAACTACAAGGGTGTGGCCGGAGCTAATTGGGCGTGGGGGAATTTTCTCGTGAATCCCCCGTCGCCGTTTGCGAATTCTCCATTTGGCCAAACAGGCGACGGACTCGACCGTGGCAATGGCATGCTTTTTCGGGCCGCGCTGACAAGCAATCCTTGTTCCACACGCATGGCTGCGGTCACGGATGGCGCGAGTAATACATTGATGGTCGGCGAGGCAGTGGGAGCATGGTGTACACACACTTGGTGGTGGTGGTTTAATGCCACGACTGCCACGACCGGCATTCCACTCAATGTTCGCGCACAATGTTATGCCGGTGCGATTCTTCAATCCAAAAGCGCGGGTTTGGTTGCCTGTGCATCGGATTGGCCAAATAACTATTCTTTCATGAGTCTGCATCCTGGCGGCGGCCAGTTTGCCTTGGCGGACGCCAGCGTTCGATTCATTCCCGATACGGTCGACATCAACATCTACCGGAGCATGGCGACGATCTCGAACGGAGAAACGATTCAGGCATTGGACTGAACCGCAGAGGAAACCGGCTGTTTATTGCCGACCTACATGAAAGCAGACGATTCACGACAGGGCCAGACTTCCACTTCGAAGTCTGACGGAACGCGCGGTTTGTTTGGCCGTACCAAGATCAGCAGGGCGACGAGAAAGTGGCTGATCGACTTGGTGAAGAACTCGCTCAAGATAGGTCTACTTGGACTCCTCTTCTGCGCCTTCTACGTGGCCGTTTATTCGGGCAGACCGTCACCGGTGCCGGTCTCCGGAACCGTTACTTACAACGGCGTACCACTGGTAAACGTCAACGTGATTTGTATTGGCAAAGGGAGCGCAACCGCCACCGGGACGACCGATAGTCAAGGGCGGTTTGCGCAACTAACGACAAACAGACCGGGGGACGGCGCGTTCCCAGGCGATTACTCCGTGGGTATTGCTCCCGTCACTCCCACGCCTGAGGCCAACGCGCCGGCATCCTATGACACCCCACCGCCGCCGCCGTTTCCGGTCAGATATCTGTCAGCTGATACGTCCCACTTGACCATTTCCGTAAAGCCGACCGGTCAGAACAATTTCCACCTGGAGTTGAAGGATTAGCCGCGACACCTTCCGCACGAGGGAACTTCCATTCAAAATGGCTGGCTGCGATTCGCCACTCCTTTTTCCAACCAGCCCGATGACTGTTCCCCTCCGCATCACTCGCATCGACACCCGCCGCGATGATGTACGGCAAGCCTTAGAAGCCCTGCGCAACCGGCTCAGCCCACGCGGCAACCTTGTCAGCGAAGAAGGGCTCCGGAAGACAATTGAAGTCTTCGGAGAACCTTTATCGCCCCAGCAGGTCGTTGAACGCATTTGTTCCGATGTGCGGGCGCATGGGTTTCTCGCGTTGGCGAATTACTGCGAGAAGTTGGATCGAGCGGTGTTGACGAGTGAAAACCTGCGGGTGAGCGCCGTGGAGATGCACCAGGCTCACACTCAGGCCGATCCTGCGTTCCTTGCCACGGTGCGTCGCATCCGCGACAACGTACTGGAGTTTCAGCGGGCGATTCTGCATCGCGACGTCGAAGTGACTCGACCCGGCGGTGTGCGCCTGCGTCAGCGATACCTACCGCTCGAGCGCGTTGGGATTTGCGTACCGGGCGGTGCGGCAGCGTATCCGTCCACGGTGTTAATGACCGCCGTACCAGCGTTGGCCGCCGGAGTGCGCGAGATCGCGGTCGTCGCGCCGCCAACCAAATTCGGCGCGTACAATCCTGATGTACTTGCTACCTGTCATGAGATCGGAGTCACCGAAGTTTATCGCATGGGGGGCGCACAGGCCGTCGCGGCGCTGGCCTACGGCGTGGACGGTGTACGTCCCGTCGACAAGATCGTCGGCCCGGGCAACTTGTTTGTCGCGCTGGCCAAAAAGCATGTCTATGGCGATGTCGACATTGACTCGATTGCCGGACCCAGTGAAGTCGTCGTCGTCGCCGACGAAACGACGCGTCCGGACTTCACCGCCGCCGACATGCTCGCCCAGGCCGAGCATTCGCCGGGAGCGAGCATCCTGATTACCTGGAGCGAATCGATGCTGGAACAAACCTGGGTCGAGCTTCAACGCCAAGTGTCGCAGTTGTCTCGCTGCGAGTTGACGAGGCAAAGTCTCGAGGCCTTTGGCGCGCTGATCCTGGTGCGCGATGCGGACGAGGCGTGCGTGATCACCAATCTGATCGCGCCGGAACATCTCCACATCGCGATCGATGATGCTGGACGGTTGTTGCCGAAACTGCGCACTGCCGGCGCGATTTTCTTGGGCAATTTCAGTCCGGTGGCGCTGGGCGATTACGTCGCCGGCCCGTCGCATGTTCTGCCAACGGGTGGGACCGCGCGTTGGGCGTCGGGGCTGACCTCAAACGACTTTCTGCGCGGAGGGAGCGTAATTGAATTCAGCGAATCCGCACTCCGGTCGATCGCCGGACATGTCCAAGCAATGGCCGATAAAGAGGGACTGACTGCTCACCGAGCAAGCGTCGACATTCGGCTGTAATTTGCGGCTGAGAAGCCTTCGGCTTGAAGACAGATCCTCGGCGGCGAATTAATCCGGAACTACTTCATGTCGCAGCTCAACCCGCCCGCCGCCGGAACATAGGAGGCCCGCGTGTAATCCATCAACATGCGGTGCGCGCTAAATCGCCACGCTAGCGTGCCGATCGAGTTCATCATCATTTTGATCCACTTCCGGGGCAGCCCATCGACATCCCGATCGTAGAAGGTCGGTACGATTTGACGTTCGAGCACCTCGTAAAGCGAAGCGGCATCGCGGCGGTCGGTGACTTCGTCCGAGATGTGCGTGGTGCCACGGCCAATGGCAAAGCCGTTGGCGCCGTCGTATGCCTCCGCCCACCAACCATCGAGGATCGAGAGATTGAGCGCGCCGTTGAGGACCGCCTTCTGGCCACTCGTTCCCGACGCCTCGAGCGGTCGTCGCGGAGTGTTCAGCCACACATCAACGCCTTGCACCAAATGGCGGCAAACGTTGATATCGTAGTCCTCGACGTACACGATCCGGTTGGCGAACCGCGGATCTTTTCGCAAGTTGGCAATTCGTTGGATGAATTGTTTGCCCGGCTCGTCTTTAGGATGTGCCTTACCCGAAAAGACCATTTGCACAGGACGATCCTTGCTGCTGAGCAAATCCACAATCCGTTCGACGTCATACAGGATCAGATTCGCGCGTTTATACGTCGCGAACCGGCGGGCGAATCCAATCGTCAGGACATTCGGATCGAGCACGTTGCGAGCCGCCTCGACCGTGGTTTCGGGTTCCCCGCGGCGGCGACACTGGCGACTGACCCGACGCCGCACGAATGTCAACATCAGGTTCTTCAGTGCGTTGTGCGTTTCCCACAATTCGCCCGGATCGATCGTGTGAATATTTTGCCACACCTTCGGCTCGCCCATTTCCTGGATCCAGTTCACCGGGAAATAGCGGTCGTAGAGCTGCCGCATCTGCCAGGCTAGCCAACTGGGAATATGCACGCCGTTGGTGATGTGGCCGATCGGGATTTCATCCTCGACACGCCATGGCCAGAGATGAGCCCACATGCGCCGCGTGACATTACCGTGCAGCGAACTCACGGCGTTGGCCCGTCGCGACAACTTGAGTCCGATGACCGTCATGCAAAACGGTTCATGATCGTTTTGCGGTTCGACACGCCCTAATCCCATGAGTTGCTGGTAGGAAATGCCCAGTTGATCGCGCAACGGACCGAGGTGTTCCTCGATCAAGCCCCCATCAAACCGGTCATGTCCGGCGGGGACCGGTGTATGCGTAGTGAAAACGGTATGCTGGGCGACTTCACGGAGAGCGTCGTCGAAGGACATACCATCGTCGTGCATTCGCTCGCGAATTGCTTCCAAGGGAGCGAATCCGCTGTGCCCTTCATTCAAATGTAACACGCCCGGAAAAATACTCAGTGCACGCAGGGCTTTCGCGCCGCCGACGCCCAACAGCAATTCCTGGCGAATTCGCGTCCGCTCGTCGCCACCGTACAGTCGATTGGTCAATTCGCGGTCTTCTGGTTTGTTTCCTTCGACGTTGGTATCAAGCAGGTACAAGCGGACGCGGCCGACATGCACGAGCCAAACCTTGGCAAACAGGTGTCCGGTGCGCGTTTGGATCTCGATCGTCACCGGTTTGCCGTCCTTACCTAGGGCCGGCTCGAGCGGCGTACTCTCGACGCGTGTGTCCTGATTCTCCTCATGTTGATAACCGTTTTCGTCCAAATGCTGGCGAAAGTAGCCTTGACTGTAAAACAAACCAACCGCAGCCAAGGGGACACCGAGACCCGATGCGCTCTTGATGTGATCACCGGACAGGACGCCCAGGCCACCGGAATAGATGGGGAGCGATTCGTGCAAACCAAACTCCGCGGAAAAATAGGCGACCGGTCGCGCCCCCAACACTCCGGCGTTCGTGGCACCCCAAGTCGGAGTGGTGGCCATGTATTCTTTCAGCCGCCGCACCGCGTAGTTAACACGGCTGAAGAGCACCATTTCCGTGGACCGCGCCGCCAACCGTTCCGGTGTGAACTCGCGAAGTAGCGCGATGGGATTGTGATCCAGCTGCCGCCAGCGAATCGGATCCAAGTCGCGAAACAGGTTGGTCACTTCTGGATGCCAGGTCCACCACAGATTCCTGGCCAGCAGCATGCATTTGTCGAGAATTGCATCTGGGCTTGCCTCGCCAACCGTGACAATTTCACTCTCCGGGTTCGAAACCAATTCAACTTGGCTCATCCCAATCCCTTTCCCGCCGTGCCGCCAGAATGGCGAATCCATTCACCCGCAAGCAGAATAGAGTGTCTGATCGAAAGCGGTTAGGTAATCCGTCTTGGCGCATGTTGTCAAGTGGGAAAGCATCCAATCTCGCGCCAGCCCCTCCTGCGGTAGATCACGCCTTCTCGGAATAACCGGCCGAATAATCGCCCGATCACGGGTCAGATTCCGCACCCAGCAGCAATCTTACACGCTTGCATCGTAGATTTTCGGTACGGGGGCTGTGGATGCTCAACCGGAGTTCGAACCCAGCCTATGCGAGTGTCGACTGGCGTCTTTGTGAGCGGCAGACCATGGGACCTCAAACGCGGCTGTTCATCTACCTCTGTGCGGCGCAAGCCAGCTGTTTAGCGGCTGGACTGTGGACGCATCACCGTCTGTTGTGCGCAATCACGCCGGAATCGGCGATTGCCACGGGTGCTGTCACTTCCGCTGATTCACTCGAAGTTTTTCCGACGTCGCCCGCGGGATCGGAGTTGAGCGACCCAATATTGGTCTATCCTCTTTCGTTCCTCTGGATTTGTGGCCTGCAGTGTGTAACCGCCTGGCTGTTGCTGCACCGCGTCAATGGCCAGCAGTGCAAGAAGGAACAACAGTCGCACGAGGAAACGCTGCTGACGGCGAAGGAGTTGGTTCGCACTCGCGATGCAGTCATTTTTGGGCTGGCCAAGCTGGCAGAATCGCGCGACCCCGATACCGGCCATCACCTCGAGCGAATCGCCCTGTACGCGACACGGTTGGCATCAGCACTGCGACGGCATCCAAAGTACCGCACCCTCGTATCCTTGAATTTCATCCGGATGATTGGCATCAGTTCGGCGTTGCATGACATTGGAAAGGTCGGCGTTGAAGACTCCATACTGCTCAAGCCGGGCAAGTTGACGGACGTCGAACGATTCCGCATCCAAATTCACACGACTTTGGGGGGCGATTGCATTCGGCAGATTGAGAAACGGTTGGGCAACTCGAATTTCCTGCAAATGGCTCGCGAGATCGCCTTTTTTCATCACGAACGGTGGGATGGCGAGGGTTATCCGCACCGGTTGAGTGGTGAAGACATCCCACTTTCCGCGCGGATCGTGGCCATCGCCGACACGTACGACGCCATGGCGGTCAAACGCGTCTATAAAGAAGCCTACCCGCACGAAGTCTGCGTCGACCGGATTCGCCGCGAAGCGGGTCAGCAATTCGATCCGGCCTTGGTCGAGGTCTTCCTGGGAATAGAACAACAGTTTCGCGACATTGCGCACAGTTGTTCTCAGGGGCAGGCGGAGTCTCACTTCGACAGCGCGTTTATCGCCGCGGTAGATAATCGGCGGCCAGACCATCGCGGCGCGCAGGAGCGGGACCGCGGTCGGACCCAGGAACGCGGTGTGGCCGATCTCCACGCGAAGCCGCTGGAAGTCCTTGACACCGTTCCGCTAGAACCCGTGACGACTACGGCCGGCTAATGTCGTACTGAAATGTGCCCGAAGCGGCTTCGATCAACAATTCAAATCACGATTCCCATGACAGCGTCAAATCCAGATCTCGATAACTCGACTATGAACAACCGCAAACGGAAAATGGAAAAAACCGACTTTGCGGCCAGGAGACCACAATGAGCCAGTCGCATCGTACGAATGCTAATGAACGTCTGTTGGAAACCATGCTGGTGCTCATCACGGCTGCTTTGGCGTGCGTGATGTACTTCACGGCCGGCATGAAAATTGTCGTCCTGAATCTGTTTTTTCTGCCGGTTGTGCTGGCGGGGTTCTTCATGGGTCGCTATCGAGCCGGCGTTTTGGCGCTGTTGTCGGTCGTCGCCGCCACGATCGTGAGCGCGACGGACTTAAACCACTTCGGCTCGTTCTCCTCGCCGGTGACCGTCGCTTTGGCGATCACACTGTGGGGAGCCGTCTTGGGACTCACGTCATTGTTGGTGGGGACGCTTTCCGACGAGCGTGATGCGAAGGCCATCGAAGCACATGAAGCGCACGTGGGAGTGGTCGAAGTACTGTCCCGCTATCTTCAGAGCGCCAACCCCAACCTCGAGCACCGGGCCAAGAAGGTCGCCAGGTTGTCCGAGGATGTCGCCCGCAAAATGCGTCTGTCCCCGAAAGAAATCGACGATATCCGCCTCGCGGCGCTGTTGATTGATATGGAGAACATTGAGATCACCGCCCGGGTGATCCGCAAAGCGGTCGGGGAGTTGGAAGAATCGCGAGCTGTTGAGCAACGAACGTTTTGCGGCACGGAACTCGTTCAGTCACTGGGGTCGGTACTGAGCGGCGCGTTCCCGCTGCTGTTGAATCAAACGCAGGGGGACGGGACCGGCTTTTCGAGCGACACGCCGTTTGGAGCACGAATCCTGGGCACGGTACGCGCCTACGTGCAACTGCTGAACGATCCTTGGGATGACGTGCAGCGGACTTCGGAGGATGTCCTCGAAGAGCTCCGCACGGACCTCGATTCCGAACATCATCCGGCCGTTTTGCACGCATTGGAGGAAGTTGTGTCGGTGTCCGAGCCCAGCCCGCCCAGCCCGCCACGCAATGGTCGCCCAGAGCTGGCACAGGCGTAAGTCTCTGTTAGCCGCCGACACCGTCTCAAATCTCATTGCCAGCCGGACCGCCTCCAACAGTCCGGCTGGTTCTATTGTTAGCCGGCATCCGGCTCAAGTGGGTCTCGGCTACCTGGCCGGGTGGCCGGGTGGCCGAGGCAGAGCACATCGATGCCCCGGAATCAGG
>CAZFLF010000211.1:0-8889 GCA_964519825.1 uncultured Pirellulaceae bacterium
AAACCTCGACGCGTTGGAACTTCGCTTGCCGGCTTGCCGGAAAACCAGAACCGGTTGCGACCAGCTTTTACGTTGGCCCGTGGGACAACCGCAATCTGTTCAAGGCACTTTCGCACGCGATTCAAACTCATATTCGCCAAAAGCAAGCTCCCTATCCGGTCGAGCGCACGCATTTGGTCACGGGCGTGTTGGCCGCCGCGATGGACTCCCGTTTCGAGCAGCACAAGCCACTCACCACGGCGCACCTGGAGATCGCTTACCAGCCCCGCGACTTTCGCGCACTGCGTGAAATGGGCGAATCCTGGAAGATCATTACCGAAGACATGCCGCAGCCTGCGGGCATCAACCCCGGCGGCCCGCGGCCCCCACGCTGATTTGTCGGTTCTGGCCAATCGAAGGGCATGCGGCCAAGATGCGTGGGGCCGTGCTTTGTAGGCACAACATGATTGGAACTCGCTCACCGTTTACGCCCCGTTTTTCCAATGGCATCTAACCCATGGAGTCGCACTATGACGCGCACCTGTCTCGTTGCTGTTACTTTGATTGCCATGTTCGTCGGTCAGTTTGGGGCTGCGGCGGAACCCACGAAGTACCTCCGATTTCAAAAGGGGGACACAGTATCTTACGGGCTGCTCGAAGGGGACCGCGTCCGGCAACTCGACGGCGAGTTCGGCGCGTGGACCAAGACGGAGGTCACGCACGCACTCAAGGACGTGAGGTTACTACCTCCCACTAAGCCAACGCAGGTCCTCGCCTTGGCCGGAAACTATCGCAGCCATCTGCAAGATGACACCGTTCCACCGAAGTTTCAGATTCCCCAGCCGTTCTTCAAAAGCCCGTCGTGCCTGGTGGGCCAAGGAGACGCGATCGTTATTCCGAAAGATGCAAAGACGGTCCACTACGAAGCCGAGCTGGTAATCGTGATCGGCAGTGAGTGTCGCAAGGTATCTAAGGAAAAGGCGCTGAACTATGTCTTCGGTGTGACGGCGGGGAATGACGTGAGCGAACGGATCTGGCAGAACGACATGGAAGTGAAGGACGTCCAATGGTGGCGAGCGAAGGGAGCCGACACCTTCGGCCCGGTCGGACCGTACATCGTTACCGGGGTCGACTACGGCAAGCTGATGCTGCGGCTGCGACTCAACGGGGAAGTCAAACAGGAAGAGAAGACCGACCATCTCATTCACGATATTCCTACAACGGTGAGCTTCATCAGCCAGTACATCACGCTCCACCCCGGGGACCTGATCTTCACGGGCACGCCGGGCAAGACATCGGACATCAAGCCCGGCGATATCGTCGAGGTCGAACTGGAAGGGGTCGGTGTTCTGCGTAATCCGGTCGTGGCGGAGAAGTAGCGGCCTTATGGAATTGTCACTCTCAGTGCGAATCGCGGAGTCTTCGTGCAAGACCCGGCTCAATGTTCCGTTCTCCGATCTAGTGCAGTTGGCAGCGGAGCTCGGCTATCGGGCCATCTGTATGCGGGCCAGCGCCGGTGGAATCGGTACGCCGCTATCAAAGCTCGAACGCATGCGTACCGAGATCGAACACGCGGGCTTGACCGTATCGATGGTGACGGCCGATTGCGATATCCCACTGAACAATGAAAACGGACCGAGTAGCCTCCGACGCATCGGTCCGAGTCTCGATGTGGCCGAGGCGCTCGGTGGCAAGCTGATTCGCGTATGTCTGAAGACCGATGGCGACATCGATTACGCAAAACGTGCGGCAGACGAAGCGGCCGAGCGCGGAATTCGGCTAGCTCATCAATTCCACACCACGACGCTGTTTGAAACGATTGAGCGGTCGCTGAAAGTCCTGGAGCAGATCGGCCGGGCCAACTTTGGGCTGATCTACGAGCCGGCAAATCTCATGCTCTGTGGGGAGCCATACGGACTGGAAACGATTCGTCGCCTGCGGCCGCATCTCATGAACGTGTACGTCCAAAATCATCGGCTCGATCCCGAGGGGCCGGTGGCTTTGGAAACGTGGTGCCTCGGCGAGCGCCGCTTCCACCACATTCCAATCTGGGAACCAAGAGGAGTCGATTTCCCGGCAGTCGTCGCCGCACTGCGAGAAGTCCGATACGACGGTTTCATCACGGTTCATCAAGCCTACGCCGAACTCATGGGACCCCGCGAGGCGGCCGTGGCAACGGCTAAGTACCTGCGTAGCTTGGACCCACAATGAAACCGATCATGCCGTCCATGAAGCGTTATCCGGCTGGCATCATGTCCACGTGCTGCGTTCCGTGGGACGAAGAGGGGCACTTCGCCGAAGCGATTTTTCGTCGCGCTGTCCGGTCAACGCTGGCCGAGGGGACCCAGCATTTGTACGTGTTCGGCACGGCGGGCGAGGGGTATGCCGTCACCGACCAGCAGTTCGACCAAATCGTGGCGGCTTTCGCCGACGAAATGCGGGAGGGGAATGCCGAGCCGATGGTCGGCGTTATCAGCCCCTCGCTTGGGACAGTCTGCGAGCGGATTGAACGCTGCCGTGACATCGGGGTGCAGCGTTTTCAGATCTCGTTGCCCAGTTGGGGCGCCTTGAGCGAGTGCGAACTGTTCGATTTTTTTGACCGGGTCTGCGGCCGTTTTCGGGACTGCCAGTTCCTGCATTACAACCTGCCGCGCACAAAACGGATGGTGACCGGGAAGGAGTACGGACGCCTCGCGGAAGAGCATCCGAACCTTGTCGCCACAAAGAACTGCGGCGATTCGCTGGCGCACATTCAGGGCTTGCTCGAGCATGCACCGCAGCTGCAACATTTCCTGTCGGAGACGGGGTACGTGTACGGTTCCTTATTCGGTGAATGCAGTATTCTGGCGTCCTTCATCATGAGCTGGCCGAAATTGAAGGCGCTTTTCGACGCTGGAATTCGTCGCGACTTCGCCGCGTTGGCGTCGCTCCAACAGGAAGTCAATATCGTCAGACAAACGTTGTTTGAAGCGGTTCCGGAAGGCCGCATCGACGGCGCCTACGACAAGATATTCGAAAAGATGTATGACCCGGAGTTTCCACTCCGGCTTCTGCCTCCCTACGTCGGTTCGAGCGACGACGAATATCGGGCCTTTGTTCAGCTGCTCGGTAAACGGTTGCCCGAGTGGGTTCCCATTCCAAAAAAAATACCAACAAGGTAGCCAACACGCGGTGGTGATACCGATTGAGATCTTCCTGCCCGTTTGTTACCAGGAGTTGTGGGCAGGAAGATTGACGGGCAGGAAAATGAGTCGTTTGTCTCTGTTGGGTCACGGCGTCGCGCTCCCAATCTGGAACGCGTATAGCTTGGCGTTTCGCAGGCGGAACCTGAGACGAACAGTTTGACCCTTCAAAGCGGACAAGTCGGTGTGCTGCTTCCATTGCGGCTGCCACTGCAATTCGTCAATGTTAGTTTGCGGCAAGACATCTGGTCCGGAGAATTCTGGGAAGGGCTGGCCTGATTCATCGAGAACTTCGACCGCAACTTCTCCCGCGCGGGCGTCGACATTGACCCGCAGTTTGTCTCCTTCGACCCGGAACGGCTTGGTCTCGATCGTGCCGACCTTTTCGCCGGCGCTCAGAGCGACGAACCCGTCCAGTCGCAGTTTCGCCAAACCGATGGCGTGCCGGCGGTCGAATCGCACTTCTTCGTTGCCATGCCGCTCATTCCCGCCCGCGTAGTAAATCCAGTGATGATTCGCGTGGGTGACGATCGTCGAGGCGGGAACAATGATGTCCTTGTCAAATGCGCCGTCAGGTCCCCGTGGCACGAGCGGCTTTCCTGCATAGACCCAGCGCAGGTCCCACGAGTCACCGTCCCGGCTGGTCGCAATATAGAAGTTCATTACGTCACGCTCGTGGCGCGTCTGGAGGTCGGTGCTTCTTCCTTCACTCACATCCCCCGGGTAGTCGTAAACCGTTAGCAGTGCGAAATACACACCGTGGTAGATCCAGCAGCTTGTCGCATAAATCTGCCGCCGCTGTATTTCTCCTTTCCCTTCCCTGTCAAAGATCCATGACCGCACTAGGGTCCAGTTCGTAGGATTGGCTTTCGGATCGGGGTTGGTCATGCTCCGAGTTCCGCGAATCTCACCGGTGCCACCGGCCGGTCCGAAGTCGGTGCGTGTGAACAAGCGATAGGTCTTCGCTTCTGGGTCCCAGAGGAACTGGTTGTACGTATCGGCTGCGCGGTGGGTCACCGGCTTGCCTTCGTTGTAGGGGGTCCAAATAACACCATCCGCGGAATGGGCGAGACCGGCCGCCATTCCCGGTGCGTCGTACGAACTTTTGTACCGGTGCTGCGGATCTTTCTCGGACGGATCGATTTCGACGGAGAGGGTGAAGTCGCCCGCGAAGTTGATCCCCTGCAGGTCGGCCTTTTTCTCAAAGGCGAGTCCGTCATTTGATTCCGCATAGCCGAAGCCCTGTGTTCCTGGCTTGCGGAACCAGAGTTTGAATTTGTCTTCATCGCGCAAGACCGTGCCGTAGAACCAGCCGTCTGTGAAGATCGGCCGTCCGCCGTTGACCTTTGTCACAATCCCGAGTTCGCGCGTCACTTCCGACGTTGTAGCCACCACGAAGTCATCCACGAACAACTGCTTGCGGAGACCCACGTTCACCGTTTGGAGTCGTTTCAAGTCGTCAACCACGCACGAATCGCCATCAAAGTTGCAAAGCACGTGGCGTTGTTTGACCGGTGAATCGGCGAATGCGGCCGGTGTGGCAATCATGCTCAGGACGGAAACAGCGAAGACACAGTGAAGTTTGGCGTGCATTGCGGGCTATTTCCTCTCTTGCCAGTGCGGCCACATTGCAGCATGGCCGGGTTTCAGGTCGGTGAGCCGTTGCTCGACGCGATCCGCCAGACGCATCGCGAAGAGCTGCCGTACGCCGTCGCGTTTCGAGCCGTACAGCAACCATTTCCCATCGCGCGATGACTGCGGGTGATAGTGCAACGTGCCATCCGCAGATTTGGTGAGCTGCTCGCTCTGGCCGCTAAGCGTTACCTGAATCAGCTCGACGCTAAGCCCGACCTGCGCGGTATAGAAGACGGACTTGCCATCCGCGGACCAGACCGGGATGTCGCTGCTCCCTCCGTGGAAGTCGGGGACGTCGAGAAACTCGATGACGCCCCGGTAACCGCTGCGGTCGGCGAGTTTCTTCAGCCCCGTACCATCGGCGCGGACAATGTGCGGATGGCAGTTGTAGTGTTCGCCACACACAAATAGCACCCACTGGCCGTCGGGGGACCACGTCGGTGCGAAGTTAAACGGCTGGCCCGTCTGCACCTGGACGGCATTGGAGCCATCCGCATCGGCGAGGAACACCTGGTAGTTTTTGTGATAAGCGATCCGCTTGCCGTCGGAGGAACTGTTGAAACCGTACGCGAACTCTTTCGAATCCCGCGTCAGGTTGGTCTTGTTGCGGCCATCGCGATCCATGCGAAACGGGTGCGAGTTGCCGTCGATCAACGCCGTGAAGCCGAGCTTTGTCTTATCGTTTGGCCAAAAGAACAGGCCGCTATTGTAGAAGCTGACGCGTTCCACCGCCGTGACGTTCGTTGCTTGTCCGGTGGCAAGGTCCATCAAATACGAGTCATACAGCCAACCTTCCTTGGTGAAGCGGAACGTCTTGTGTTCCTCTTCCCACTGGGCGTTGTCAGGACTCTGCCAGCCGCGACCAATGATGGCTGTCTTGCCGTCCGGCGACCAGCCGGCGAACTGCGTCCAACTGTCCGGCTCACGAGCCAGTACTTCTCCGACGAGACGCCGCCCCGAGCCATCAGCGTTGACCACCATTGCCCGCATCGTGCGGATATTGACGTGCCGCCCGCCGGGCACGTTTGTTCGCAGCTCGGTGTAGCCGATGAGGGGCCGCGGCAATACCTGATCATCGTGACCGTCGGCAGGGGCGGCTTGGTCGCCGGTGAAGCTGGCGAACAACAGCAGCACGGCGACACAGCGTGACAACATCAAATCTCCTATTAGTCATTGCACAAGAGTGCGCGCAAAAATACGTCAATCGGCCAAACAACAATTTAGCACTTGCGTCGACCACCGTCCGTCCGCCTGCAATTCCACCACACGATATCCCGGGGGTGCTGGGTCGATCTCCAACTGTTCTGTTCGCGGACGGAATTGCGGGCCAACTGCCGGGGTAGTGACCACAGTGGCGCCCTCTAACGACGCCGCCATTGCCTGGTGTACGTGCCCGCAGCCGATCAGCCGGACCTGCGGATAGTCTCGCAACATCCGCGCGAATTCGGATGCGTCCTGCAAGCCGATCTTGTCCAACCAGGCGCTGTGCACTGTGACCGGCGGGTGATGTAGGAATAGCAGCGTGTTGACCTGCGGTGTCGTATCGAGTCGAGCTCGCAGCCAGGCCAACTGCTCGTCACCGAGCGATCCGGGCACTTCCCCCGGTCGCTGCGAGTCCAGGCCGATCACCTGCCAGTCGTCCCACTGCACGTGAAAGGTGACTCGTTCGGCGAGTCCGCCACTTAAATCAGGAAAAAGTTCGCTCAAGGCCTGGCGATGATCGTGATTACCAGGAATGATTCGGATGTGGCCAGCCCAATCCGCGAGTTCATTCCGGACAGACTTATATGTCGCTATCGCTTCATCGTGGGCTGTATCGCCCGTGAGAACGAGCAAATCAAAGTTGGGAACCTGTCGCTTAACGTCCGCCAACACTGCCGCAAACCGCGGCCAAGTGATTATGCCGCGCAACTCAGCGGCCGGATCGGCAAACAGATGGCAATCGGTTAGTTGAATAATACGACGAGTCATGAAGTCGATCGCTCTCCAGTTCCAGGTCAAAGAGAGTACCGGTCGATCCGGCTTTCTGCCATCCATTAAAACTCAGTTTCACACACGAACTCACGTATTACGTATGCTATCCGATCACCCGGACCAACAACTTCCCCGGACAAACCAATGTAGGCACCGCGCTCCCCGTAACGAGCCGCCCGGAACGGACGTCCGACCGGCCGTCAGTGTGGTAGTGTGCCGGTGCAACGCGACGGAGGTCCCATGAATGTCCTCGATTTTGCTCGATCATTTGTGCGTTTTCGGATGGATCTGCAACGGACAAAACCCAAAACTGTCAGTCAACCGCCACCGTTCACGTTGAACAACTCCCGGTTTTTGCTGGAGTGCCGTTGTCGAGTCATTCGCGAGGAAGAATCGGCCGCCCACCCGGTGGACTACGTTCTTAGCGCTTCGTGCAAGGCGGAGCAAGTCCACGTCCGGGAAAACATATGGCATATTCCTGCGGCTGACATGTGTCTGGCTGCGTCGGACGAAGAGTTTCTAGTCATCAAGAGTTGGGACCGAAACAACCGCGGAGTCATGTTGAGTCCACCGACTTTAGGCGAACAGCCCGAACGACAAGCGGGGAAGAATTCCGACGCCTTCACGGACCTGCGCATCGATCTCCGCGAGTCGCCGGGCCAACTCCTGACGAGCAATGAAGAAATCATTCACGCGGTGCTTCGCAATCAGCCGCTTGTCTCGCAGAGCGAGTTCTCGACTCCGGATGGTTTGCGGGTATGGCTCGAGTATCCCGTCAAAGTGATAAACGTGAGTGAACGCGAAGTGTTTTACCAAGTTGATACCGGCCCGGTGCTGGTGCCGGACGCCACAGCGTTTGACGGGACGCACGCTATCTCTGCATTACGGATGGCATTCCTGGCTCACAACTCACTCGGTGCTACGGAACTGCTCCTGAATGTTCCCACGCCAGTCGGAAACGGAATCAGTGTGAACCACTATTCAAAGGTGTGGAAGGTCGCGGCGAACAACCGGATTCTGGCCGTTGAATGAAGGCGTGCAGTGACTGATGTCCGCGCGAAAGAACCTCCTTTTCCCACACCACTCAGTCGCCTTCCAAGACACCCAGCATGCCTTGCTTTTCCAACATTTTCACTTGCGAGTTGTGAGCAGATAGCCAGATGTTCTTTCGCTGGTGGAAACGTCGTCGCCGAGGCAAGCTGATCGCACAGCCATTTCCGGAAGTTTGGGACGACGTGCTTAGGCAAAATGTTTTGCTGTACGGGAGCCTGAAGGAACGCGAGCAAGCTCAGGTCCGCGACTATCTGCGAATCTTTGTCGCCGAAAAACACTGGGAGGGTTGTGGCGGCTTTGTGATTACCGACGAGGTCCGTGTGACCATCGCCGCTCAAGTGGCGATTCTGGTGCTAGGACTGGGGGCGGAATATTTCGATGCGATTCTTTCGATTCTGGTCTACCCAGACGCATACGTGGCCCCCGACACAACGATCACACGAGCAGGCGTGATTTTAGAAGGAGGTTCAGTCCGCGACGGGGAGGCTTGGTATCGCGGTCCCGTCATCTTGTCGTGGATGGACGTCCTGGCGGGTGCCTGCGACGAGAACTACGGTGACAATTTGGTCTTTCATGAATTCGCTCATCAACTCGACATGCTGAATGGCCACTTCGCGGATGGCATTCCCCCTATGAATTCGTCGCAGCAGTACCGACGCTGGGATGACGTAATGAAAAGCAACTATCAAAGGTTGGTCCACGACTGCGAACAGGGGCATCGGACCGTGCTCGACTGTTACGGCGCGACAAACATGAGTGAGTTTTTCGCCGTAGCCACCGAGAGGTTTTTCCAGCGGCCAAAAGCCATCCAGCGCCGTCATCCAGACCTCTACGAAATCTTGCGGGACTTCTACCGGCAAGATCCCGCCGCTCGATCAGGGCTCTGACTAAATTCGGAGTTTGTCGATCGCAATGGTGTGGAGAATTCGACACGATCCAGTTCTAATCACGACAGCCGGAGAAAAGATGAGATATCCGCCCACTTCGCATCCGATAGCCTAGTAGTCTGTCACTCTTGGATTGATGGATGGGAGGGCGAGGCTCCTGCCGAGCCGGAGCGTTGGTT
>CAZFLF010000212.1:0-8884 GCA_964519825.1 uncultured Pirellulaceae bacterium
GCCCAACAGAATGGTGAAGATTCTCCGCGATATCGAACTGGAATCTCGGATCAAGAGCAGTCGCCAGCAACGACGACGGGCGAAGGGGAGGTAGAGTCTACGACGAGCCCCCTCGCCGCTTCAGCTACCGCGGAAGGGCATTCGGATTCACCTTCGTCTGTGGCGACGCCACCCGCGCCCAATGGCGGTCTGTATGGCTCGCCAGCCCCCAACAAGGAGTTCAACCCAACCTCCGAAGTGATCGCGCCCCCGACGACGGACTTGGCTCCGAAAGGGACTCCGTCGGTGTCTCCGGTGCCAAAACCACCGGCGTTGCGTTCCACGGCGCCGGAGACTTCCGCGGTCGAGGCTATTGTGCAGCCAATCCCCCGACCTGATGCCAGCCCGGGCTCGTCCAACCGTTTCAATAATCCGCCCCGTCCGACTGCTCCTTCATTGCGCCCGAATTTGTCGCGCGACGGCGGGCAGCGTATCAGTCAGCCGCCGGCAACTTTGCCTGGGAACGAAGCGTCAGCTCCCGAAAACTTGATCCCGCAACGCACGCTGGGTCCCAAATCGGCCGTCCTTGCGCCGCGTGCCACACGACTCATCTCCAATGCGCCGGGCGAGCCCAAGTTGGAAGGACTGCAAGCCCCATCGCTGACGGTCGAACGATCCAGGCCGGAGGAAATTCAGGTGGGTAAGCCGACCAAATTCGTCATCCGAGTGCGCAACGTGGGTCAAGTCGCGGTGCAGGATGTCGTGGTCACGGATCAGATTCCGCTGGGAACACGATTCCTGGCGGCGACTCCAGAGACATCGACGGCGGCGGACGGCGTGGTGGCCTGGGAACTCGGAGCTTTGCAGCCTGGTGAAGAGTCGACTCTGACCATCGAGCTATTGCCCGAAGCGGAGGGCGAAATCGGCAGCGTGGCCGAGGTGACGTTCCGGGCTCAAGCGGCCGTGCGAACGATCGCGACGAAGCCGCTGCTCAAAGTCGATCACTCGGGACCCGCCAAGGCACTGATCGGCGAGGAAATCCCGTTCCAGATCACCGTCTCCAATCCTGGCAGCGGCGTGGCAACGGGCGTGGTGATTGAAGTCGATGTGCCCGAGGGCCTGGCCCACGAGGGGGGTCGCGAAATCATGAGCGATCGCTTCGACCTCCGACCCAACGAATCCAAAAAGCTCGATCTGGTGCTAAAAGCTCTGCAACCGGGCCTGGTGCAAAGCATCGTGCGTGCGGTTGGCGAAAGCAACTTGGCGGCGGAGCACCGCGCGCAACTGGAAATCATCGCGCCGCAGTTGCAGATCGGAGTTGTTGGACCGACGCGCCGGTTCCTCAATCGCGAAGTCAAATACCAAGTCACGATCGACAATCCCGGCACGGCGCCGGCCAAGGAAATCGAACTGGTCGCGCGCTTGCCACGGGGACTCAAGTTCATCGCCGCTAATCAGAAAGGTCAGTACGACCAGCGTCAGCACGCCGTGTTATGGAGTCTCGAAGAACTCCCGGCGGGCGAACAAGGAGTCGTGGAACTGACTGCTATTCCGACCGATACCGGCGAACAAAAGCTGCATGTCGAAGGGCGGGGAGCTCTCGGGCTGGAGCATCAGCACGAGCATACGACGGTCGTCGAAGACATTACCGATCTCGACTTTACCGTCACCGATGAAAACGTACCCATCGAAGTCGGCAGCGAGACAACGTATCAGATCCGGGTTGCCAACAACGGGACCAAGGTCGCTCGCAATATCCAGATCGCGGTTCAAGTTCCGGATGGGTTGGAAGTCATCGATTCCGACGGCCCGACATCGATCCAGCAGCAAGGTGACCAGCTTGTCATGCAACCCATTGCGGAACTTGGTCAACGCGAGGAAGCCGTCTATCGCATTGCCGCAAAGGGGACCCGCGCCGGCGATCACGTGCTCCGCGTACGACTTCTCAGCGACGATTCTCCGACGCCAGTAACCAAAGAGGAAATCACCAAAGTTTATGCGGATAAATGACGCATCCGCCATTCAGCTGATTACGCCCACGACGCAACCGGTCATGCAGCAAGCCAATCCGCCAGCCAGCATGGCACGAAACCCCATCCGCGCTAAATCCGGTTGGCGTTCGGGAGCCAAACCTCCGATGCCGGCAATTTGAATTCCAATCGAGCCGAGATTGGCGAACCCGCAGAGAGCATAGGTCATGATCATCACGGACCGTTCGCTCAAATGCACCGTCGATCCGGCTTGCCGCCATTCCGAGAGCCGCACGAAGGCGACAAACTCGTTGGCGACGGTTTTGACTCCCAGCAGTTGTCCGGCATGGAGGCAATCTTTCGTTTCGATACCCATGAGCCACGCGATGGGAGCAAAGAGGTAACCGACTCCCGCAGTCAGGGACCACAGCGGCTGGCCATTGACGTCGACGAAACCAAATCGCGCGCCGATCCAGCCGATCATTGCGTCACCCATGGCGATCAGCGCCAAAAACGCAATCAGCATTGCGACGACATTGATCGCCAGTTTCATCCCCTCTGAGGCGCCGATCGTTGCGGCTTCGATGATGTTCGAGCCCACGCGCGGCGTGACCACCTTGACGCTCCCCAGCGTTTGCGGAATACCAGTCTCGGGCATGACAACTTTGGAAATCAACAATGTCGCGGGTGCCGCGATCACCGAAGCGGTCAGCAAATGGCCAGCGCTCATGCCCAAATTTACGTAGGCCGCCATAATGCCGCCGGAAATTGTGGCGAATCCCCCGACCATGACACAGTGGAGCTCAGATTCCGTCATGCTGTTTAAGTAGGGTCGGATGACCAGCGGCGCCTCGCTCTGGCCCACGAAGATATTGGCGGCTGTCGACAGGCTCTCCGCCCCCGATACGCCGAGAACTCTCTGCATGACCCCAGCCATTCCGGCGACGATAATCTGCATCACCCCGAGGTAATACAGCACTGACATGAACGCCGAAAAAAAGATGATGGTCGGCATCACACCGAACGCGAATGATGTGACCAGTTGAACAGTTTTCGACGGCGCTCGCGTCGCCGGTTGTCGTCCGTCTCCGGCCGGTGGCACTGCTTCGTCAGGTGTCTCTCGGTCCATCTGAAAGACGAATTTGCTGCCGGCGTCCACGTAGCTCTGCACGTTATTGAAGAACACGTTCATCGAATCAAACACCGACATGCCCACCTGCGTTTTGAGCATTAAGCCAGCCAGTGCAAACTGGAGCATTAATCCTCCCACAATCACGCGCATGTTGAGCCGGCGTTTATGCGGACTCATCAGCCAGGCGAGACCGATCAGCGCGAACAAGCCGACGAAGCTAACGAGCCGCAAATGCCACATGGCAGCTCCCCGCGATTAGGCTGAACCCAGTGTGTTGAAGATTCGATCGCCGGCATCGCCCAATCCCGGCACGATAAACTTGCGATCGTTCAAGCATTCGTCGACCGCACAGACAAAAATCTGGGCAGTGGGGCACCGCGCCTGGAATTCGCGAATGCCTTCTGGAGCTGCGATGAGCGCCAGCAGCTTGATCCGGGGTACACCCCATCGTTGCAACGTCTCTCCCGCCAGTGACGCGGACCCCCCGGTCGCGAGCATGGGATCCAGGATCAACGCAATATCGACGGGCCGACCGGGGGGCAACTTACTGTAGTATTCCACCGGCTTCGCCGTGTGTTCATCGCGATACAATCCCAGGTGCCAAACTTCCACGAGTGGCATCAAATTCAACACGGCGTCCACCATTCCCAGCCCCGCGCGGAGAATGGGCACCAGTCCAATCCGCTGACTGAGCCGGTGACCACGGGCGACGGTTAACGGCGTCAGGACTTCGATCTCTTGCACCGATAAATCCTTTGTCGCTTCGTAAGCCAACAGACAGGCCAGCCGCTGCGTGAGGCTGCGGAATTCGGCCGGAGTGGTCTGTCGATCGCGAAGTAGCGCCAGGTGATGTTTAACCAGCGGATGATCGATTTGTGTGACAGTCATGGAGGGCATGCTTCCGGCCGCGGGAGTCGTGTCAACGCGAGTCAGTAACTTGTGCCGAAAATCACCCGGTCGCAACCGCCTCGGAGATGAATTGTTTGAACTCATCCTCGGTCAGACCGAGTGCCGCCGGGAATTGAGCCAGCGTGGTGTTGCGTGTTTCACTGATCTGTCCGCTGGAACTGACCAGGAGAAACGCGTATTGCACGAGGGTTTTCTTCTCGTCTTTACTCAACCAGCTCCCGATCGTCCGCAGGTACCAGGAGGGTACCTGCCGCGACGATTTGGCCGCCAATAGCTCTCTGGTCGCTTCCTCGTGCGACGGTGTCGTGTCGGTGAGACGTCGGACCAGGTCTTGAAAGGTAGCGATTTCCGCAGCGGTAATTTCCGCGTCCGCGACAGCCAATAAAGCGAGTGTATGCCGCACATAACCTTGAAATAGTCGCGCGGCCTGTTCGCGGTTGTGGGACAAGGTCTCGCGCGGAAACCGGTTCTTGCACTGTCCGCACTCCACGTATTCTTCCATCTTGTCGAGTGGAATCAGTGGAATGAAGTACAACGTCAGAAACCGCCGCACGTGCCGACCGCGATACGGGACGTCCGCACGGCATCGCGGACAATAGAAGGTCCCTTTGTCGCGCGTGAACGGAATACCCATCGTGCCAATCACGATCATGGTTCATTCCCGGGACATTTCGGTTGATAGCGTTCCCGCGATGCGCGGCGAATCCTCGTGGGGCATCTTCGTCAGCGATTACTCGCCAGGTTCCTCGAGGTACGTGTAACCGTGTAGGGCCTCTTCATAGAACTTCACAAATCGGCCGGCTTGGGCGTGGTCCAGCAATCCTTGCCGCACGGCATTCTCGACGGCAGTTTGTAGCCGATGGATCAGATCACGTTCGCTGAACTGCACGTATTGGAGCACTTCATTGACTGTGTCCCCTTTCACGATCGCCTCCAGCAGCACCTCGCCGACATCCGTCAACTCGATGTGCACCGTATTGGTGTCGCCAAACAGGTTATGCAAGTCGCCGAGAATTTCCTGGTACGCCCCGATCAAGAAGGCCGCCAGATAATACGGTTGACCGTCGAACGTATGCAGTTGCAGTGTGCGTTTCACGTCGCGACGATCGATGAATTGGTCGATCTTGCCGTCGCTGTCACAAGTGATATCTCCAAGCACGGCGTGATGGGACGGTCGCTCGTTCAACCGGTGGATCGGCATCACCGGGAACAACTGCTTGATCGCCCAACTGTCGGGCATCGATTGGAACAGCGAGAAATTGCAAAAATAGGTGTCGGACATCAGCCGATCCAAACCCTGTAGTTCTTCCGGCGTGTCCTCGAGGTCTTCACATTGTCGGCGGATCTTGCGGCAGATCTGCCAAAAGAGCGACTCCGCTAAGGCCCGTTGCTCTAAGGGCAAATAGCCGGAACTGAAGAGATTCATGGCCATGTCGAGCGCCTGTTGGGCATCGTGGAACGCTTCGAGCAGGTTGCGCGCATTCACGTTGCGAAAGGTCTCGAGCAAGGTGTGCAGCGGTTGCTCGTACTCGTCCGGCAGGTCGGCGGGCGTTTTGTCACCATTGCCCTGACCGGCCACGCCCAGCACGCCGAACACGAGCGCGCTGTGATACGCCGCGATCGCACGACCGCTTTCCGAGATGATGTTCGGGTGAGGTACCCCGGCATCGTCGCAGACGGTCTGTATATGATAGACAACGTCGTTCGAGTATTCCTGCAAGGTGTAATTGACGCTCGATTCGAAGTCGGTCTGCGAACCGTCGTAGTCGACCCCAAGTCCGCCCCCCACGTCGATGTACTCGACGCCGGCCCCGCGCTTGCGCAAGTCAGCATAGATGCGAGCCGACTCGATCAAAGCCCCTTTGACGTGGCGGATGTTCGTGATCTGGCTGCCCAGGTGGAAGTGGAGAAGCTTGAAACAATCGGACATCCCGCGACTTTCCAACTCGCGAAAGCCTTCCAGAACTTCACTGACTGTCAGCCCGAACTTCGATTTGAATCCGCCCGACCCTTGCCAGCGGCCCGAACCCCGCGTGGCCAGTTTGACGCGCATGCCAATTTGCGGCCGCACGCCGACTTTAGCCGCATAGTGCAAGATCAGGGCCAGCTCGGTGTATTTTTCCACCACCGGAATCACCTTGCGGCCAATCTTTTGCGCCAGCATCGCCATCTCGATGAACTCGGCGTCCTTGAAACCGTTACAGATGATCGGCATGTCGGCGTCGGTCAACGCAACAACGGCCAGCAGTTCGGGTTTGCTCCCCGCTTCCAGCCCGAATCCAAACTCGCGACCGTATTCGATGATCTTCTCGACCACCCGCCGCTGCTGGTTGACCTTGATCGGATAGACGCACGAATACTGGCCTTTGAAATCGTGCTCGCGGATCGAGTTGGCGAAAGCGCCGTGAATCTCCTTCAGCCGGTCTTTCAGGATTCCGTTGAAACGTAGCAAGATCGGCAGATCCAATCCGCGGACTTGCAGCCGGTCGATCAATTCCTTCATGTCCAGCGATTGCTTGGGGTCGCGGCCAGGATGGACTCGCAAGTGACCATCCGCCGAGATAGAAAAGTAACCCTTGCCCCACCGCTCGACGTCGTACAGGTCCACGGCGTCTTGGACCGTCCAACCCTCGACGGCTTCTTTCAACATCGACGTACCTCACCTTGTTTCACGGAACAGTCGGAATTGGAATCGCAACCTGACCCAAACAGCAAATAATAACGCACTAGTTTCCGCGACTGAATGGGCTGCGTATCCCCAATGGCAAAAAATGCGGTAAATTTTTCCGGTAGACCAAAGCTTGGTCTGGGAGAACAAAGTGCCGAATAACCTGAATCAGTTACCACCGGACTTGCAACTATCTGGGGCGAATACCCGCGACCAAGCGGCGTCCACGTTTGGCCGCGGCCCGGCCGCCTTACGGTGGATCGCCAGTGTTTCGACAAGCTGCCTGCACGCGGCGGACGCGGTCGTACGCGGCAAAACGCTAACCGACCCGCGTTTGACCAATATTGTCTCCGGGCCGGCAATCGGGCTGCACGACGAGATTCGGGGTTCGTCCTTGCCGGTTGAACGATACTGGCAGCAACTGCTGGCCTGGGCGCATCATGTGGAGAATAACCGCGAACTGGCAGCGCTCGCGATTCGTAAGACTGCGGGATGGAAACCTCAATTCGAGTCGCTGGCAGCTCGCCTCGCAGATCGGATCGCCGCATTGGAAAGCGCCGTTCACGGCGCGGTGGCCGGAATGGTCGACGAACTCGACTTGCGGTCGCGTCCGATTCGCGAGCTGTGGGAGGCGCGCGGCCCAGGTTTGATGCACACTGTTGGCCAACTCACCGACGAACGCCTAATCGTGGAAAGTGCCGAAGTTGTCCTGGTGCTGCCGGCACTCGGTGGCGGCGGAGCGGCCCATTTGTCGAACAATTCCGTACGACTCGAAGCCGTGCTGACCAATAACGTGCCACAGCTGCCGGAGGTCGTTCGCCTGGGCTGGCTGCTCGCCCAGCTCAATTGCGATCTGCCGGTCTTCAGCGAGTCGCTCTCGGCGGATCGTCTGCCGATCATCTCCCAGCTCGCTTTGCTGCCGCCGGTACTGCAGGCAGCACAAGAGGTCGAGTTGACCGTGTTCAACTCACAGACACTCGCCGCGGCACTATCGGCTTGGCACATCGAGGCACCGCCGGACTCCGCCGCCGAATCGTTACTCGTCTGGTGGCAGACCTATCAGGAAACCCGTCCCGACTGGAAGACCGCTCTGGCCGCGCTAGAACAGATGGTGTTTGCATAAGGGTTCGCTTGATGGTCTTTCGTAGACCGGCTACGTTGAGCCTGTGACTGCCGCATTAAAAATTCACCGAATCTCGATCGAGGATTACCTCGCCGGTGAACTCACGTCGCCCGTCAAGTACGAGTACGTGGGAGGCGTGGTGTACGCCATGGCTGGGGCACGCAATGCCCACGATCTTATTTCGACGAATGTGATCGTTTCGCTGGGCTCGCGACTACGCGGTGGCCGCTGCCGGCCGTACAACTCGGATACGAAGATTCGAGTCCGGCTGCCAACGCAGGTGCGATTCTATTATCCGGACGTGTCGGTCATTTGCCGGCCGAATCCCCAGACCGATTCCTTCCAGGACGAGCCAGCGGTGATCGCGGAAGTCCTGTCGCGAAACACCCGTCGCATCGATCAAGTGGAAAAAAAGGACGCCTATCTCACGAATCCGCAACTTTCGGCGTATCTGCTTATCGGACAAGAGTCTCCGCTGGTCACGGTCCACCGCCGCACCGAAAGCGGTTTTGTTCAAGAATTCTACTCGGACCTGAACGGCGTGATTCCGTTGAGTGAAATCGGTACCGACTTGCCGCTGACCGAAATCTACGACTCCGTCGAATTCGTGCCGGAGGAAGAGGATATTGGTCAATGATCGAATGCAACGGCTAGGTGACACTCACGCCCAACCGCGTGTTACTCGGCTCTTGGCTTCTCACTCTCTGTGACGACGACCTCGGCCGACAGACCGCGTTTCAGTTGCTCGATCTCGGCCTCCGAGAATTGTCCCGAGCCCACGTCAAGACTGTTCAATCCAGAGAAGCCAGCCGCAAGGATGCCGGTCGTCGTTACCGTCGTTCCACGGACCGAAAGCCTTTTTAAGCCTAGCTTCGCAACGAGCGGTAGCGTTGCATCCGTAACGAGTGTGTTCGAAACGTCGAGATACGCAAACTGCGCTCGCGGCCACGGCCGAAAGCACTCGCCAGTAATGGACGTCCCCGACAAGTTAAGGCATTGCAATGACGCCATACTTGCGAGTCGAGCCACTCCGGCGTCGGAAATCTGCGTGCGGCTGATATCCAAATTCGCAAGCGTCGGAAATTGGACTAGATGATCGATCG
>CAZFLF010000213.1:0-8839 GCA_964519825.1 uncultured Pirellulaceae bacterium
AATCCATTCCGGCTCGGCAGCCTGCGCCGCGGCGGTCAGGCAGCAGGTGAAGACGAGTTGAACCAACAAGAAGCGACTGACAAGACTCATGCGTTATATCTCCTGCAAGATGGCGTTTCGGTGAACTCGTTACCAAGCCCCGCCTGGCAACGGTGGTTCCCGAAACGGTGCTTCGGCGCGCCGAACGGCCATTCGGGAATTTGCGTACCGCAACGGAAGCTGCGGCACGAGGTGTGATCGTACGGAAAGTTGAGGCCAAAATCTGAGCCGGCACAGTATAAGCCAAGGTCCGCGGGCTTTCAGCAGGGTTCAGTATGACGTTGTTAGGAGCGAGGTGGCGCCTACAAAAACGTCGGTTGGCAGCCGGTCGGGCAAGGGGAACGGGTTTGTGGGAAATCTGCGTTGGACGTTAGAATGCTGAACGCATCAAAACCGGTTTCTCGTAGGAGCGCGTCCGTGGCCAATTCATCGTTGGAGCAACGCGTGGCTCAGTTGGAGACGCACGTTGCCAAGTTGCAGAGCGAGCTGAGCGCCGATCGGAAGAACGGCCAGGATTGGCGCCGGACGATCGGTATGTTTACCGATGACGACGGGATGAAGGTGATCTTTGAGACGGCCCGCAGGCTCCGCGCAGCCGATCGTCGCAAGACCCGCGTTTCAACAACGAAACGCCGGAAGCCGAAGCAATGATTCTATTGCAGGAAGCATGGAATGACGACCGCGGCAGAATACAACCAATTAGGTGTGGAAAATAAGCGGCAAGGAAGGTGGGAAGAAGCCGTCACTTGCTACGAGCAAGCGCTGCAGTTGCAGCCCGACTTTGCCGAGGCACACTACAACCTGGGCATTCTCTGGCGCGATCAGGGACGGATCGAACGGGCATTGGTGTGCTTTGAGCAGACCCTAATGCTGCGGCCGGATGTTCTCCAGGCGCGCTTCGAGTTAGCCAACCTGTTCGCCGCGATCCAGGATTTTGACGCGGCGATCGCGGAGTACAGTCGGATCCTCCGCCAGTCCCCCGACTTTGTCGAAGCCCACTTCAATTTGGGAAGTGTCTGTTTGGATCAGCGGCGGTGGAGCGAAGCCGAGTTGGCGTTTCGACAGGTCCTGCGTTCCAGTCATGCGGATGCCAGTGCCTGGACGAATTTGGGAACCGCGCTTCGCGAGCAGCGTCGCTTTGCGGAAGCGGCGGACGCCTACCGCGAGGCCATTCGGCTCGATCCGGATCAAGCCGCGGCGTTGACCAATCTGGGTGGCATTCTCCGCGATCAAGGCCAGTTCGCCGAGGCGGTTGCGTGTCATGAGCGAGCCATCGTGATTCGGCCTGACCTGGCGGAAGCCTACATCAATCTCGGCAACGTGAAGCATCAGCTCGATCGGTATGGTGAAGCCATTCAGGCCTACCAGCAGGCCATGCAACTGGCGCCCAACTGCGACGACGCCTGGCTGAACACGGGGCATTTATTGCGTGAGATGGGAGATTTCGCGCAGGCTCTTCGGGTTTATCACGCCTTCGGGCAAAGGCATCCCGCGGATCCGCTGAACGCGCTGAGACAAATTGCGACGTGTCCAATCGTCTTCGGCAGTCGCGAGGAGTTGGAAGAGTATCGCGAGCAGTTCCTGGAAACCGCGGCGCACGTGGCGAATGTGGAACTCGACTGGGACTTGGCTCGGTTTTCCCTCTGCGCGCCCGAATGCCCTTTTCCGCTGCAGTTTCTGGGCGGCAACCTGCGGCCGTTGAAAGAGACATTCGCGGCGGTCTATGCGTCGTTCTTCGCCCGGCAGGCAGAGCCAGCGACTGTTCGGCCAGCCGGCTCCAAACCACGGATCGGCATCGTCGTCGCGACGCACCAAGCCAGTTCGTTCCTGCAGCCCTTCGGCGGCATTGTGCGGCGGTTTGACCCGCGACGATTCGAGATATGCATCATCTGCCACACAGCTGTTGCCGGTGCGATCCGCGAGGGACTCGGTCGTGAGGATGTGCGTGTGCTCGGTTTCGCCAATCGGCTTGACGATGCTATTGCTGTGGTACGGGGCAGCCAATGCGATCTGTTGTATCACTGGGAAGTCGGGAACAACTCGGTGAACTACTTCCTCCCTTTCCTACGGTTGGCGCCGGTCCAAGTGACTTCGTGGGGGATTCAGGTCACCTCGGGAATCCCGACGATCGATGCCTACCTGTCCAGCGAGTGGATCGAACCGGACGACGCCCAGGAGCATTACACCGAGCGACTCATTCTCGGCCGCACGATGTTGACCTATCGCGAGCCAATGGTGCTTCCGAACCATCGTAAGGGTCGGGAGCATTTTGGGTTGTCTTCGGGCCAGCACGTTTATGGCTGCATTCAGAATCTGGGAAAGTTCCATCCCGACTTTGATGAGTTGCTGGCTGGGATCTTGCGCGCCGATCCGCAAGGAGTCCTTGTCGTCGCGGAAGATCGATCCGGCCTCGCGGCCCATCAGTTGCAACAGCGATTTGCACGCACGATGCCCGATGTCACGGAGCGAGTCGTATTCACTCCTTCGCTGAAGCATCCGGACTATTTGAGTTTGCTTGACGCGTGTCAGGTCTTGCTTGACCCGCCACACTTCGGCGGTGTGTCGACCACGTATGACGCGATTTCGTTTGCCAAGCCGGTAATCACGTTACCGTCTCGGTACGAGCGTGGGAGGTACACGAGTGGTCTGCTGCGAAAACTCGGCGTCACCGCGACCATCGCGCGCGATCGGGCTGATTACATCCGTTTAGCCGTGGAGTTGGGCACGAATCAGGACCGATTGGAAGACGTGCGCGATCAACTGCGAGCCGTCCGGCAAGATGCATTCTCGGCCGATGAAGCGGTGAAGGAGCACGAAGAACTCTTTCTGCAGTTGCTCCACCGGTAACCGAGTTAGATGTGTTCTTTATCGAGATAGTAATGGCACAGCGCGATGGCTAGCGCGTCGGCGACGTCGGGTGGTTCAGGCGGTTCGGTCAGTCCCAGTTCGCGGCAGATGGCGAGCTGCATTTGTTGCTTGGGAGCGCGGCCGCTGCCGGTGAGCATCCGTTTGACCTGCGTGGCGGCGTAATGCATCACGGGCACCCCGGCCAGGGTGGCGGCGAGGCAGATGACCCCCCGCGCGTGTCCCATGAGAATCGCGGTGCGGGGCCGGTCGTAATGCGAATAAAGCTCCTCGACTGCCATCGCTTGCGGTTGGTAGGTGGCGAGTACTTCTTGCACCCCCTGGTGAATCTCGCGCAACCGCAGCTCCAGCGACCGGGATGTGCCACCGCGGATAATGCCCGCTTCGACCAATTTCGGCGGCTTGGGACGCGCAATCTCGAGCACGCCGTATCCGGTTGTGTTCAAGCCGGGATCAATGCCCAGAATCGTTGCGCGTGTGCTGTGACCATCCATGTCAACGCCTTACGGCAGAATCAGAATCGCAACTGGTCCGGCAGATACCGGTGAATCAGATCCTCATAGTAAGGACGCAGTTTCGACCAGCTTGGCGGAGTCGGGCATTTCGAATATAGATCGTATGGATTGAACTTTCGCACCCACGGCAACATCGAGCGATCATGGTCGTCAAGCAACTCGCCGTATTGCTCCTCGCGATGCCAGGCATAGAACGAATGGTAGCGGATCATGTAGAGCGCCGGCTCGGGTAAATAGTCGCGCACGACGTGATACAAATACTCGTCGTGACCCCACGACATCGAGACGTTGCGAAGTCCGCAACCCGGGCGATAGATGCCCAGCCCCGACTGGTATCGCTCGTTGCGGCGATCGGGATTTTCGGAAAAGAACTCAGCGAACACGATCCGGTCGCTGAATGGACACCCGACGGGAAACGTGTCGCCGACCACTGCCCACTGCGGTTCACCGAATAAGCACAACACTTTCCCCAGGTCGTGCAACAAACCGACCAGGACAAACCAGTCCTCATGCCCGTCCGCGCGGATGGATTCCGAGGCCTGCAGGAGGTGATCGAGTTGCGAGAGCTCAATGTCGGGATCGGAGTCATCGACCAGCGTATTCAGAAATTCCAGCGCGGCAATCACGCCCATCTGGCGGGTCCGCAACGGCAAGTATTTCTGGCGCTGTTCTGACACGAAGTCGAGCGTTTGAAACCGATGGTTGAGTCGATAGAACTCGCGGACGCATTCGCGCGCTGGGGACGAGTAATTCCGGTACTCCGACTGACTCTTCTGGTTTGGCTCGGGATAGACGTCGTCCCGGACGAAGTCTTCCCAGTCTTCGAGCCGCTGTAATGGTTGCCGGTTTGATTCGGATGGCGTCATAGATGGATGCTCTTGGAAGCCGCATTGTTGCAGACTTCGAGCAATCTGTCACAGGTGAATCCCGGCTGGCGCATCTTTCGTCGCACAAGCGTCGAGTAAGTGGCAAGGCAAGCGGGACGCTTGCACAACGGGGGATCGCGGTCGCAGCCCGCATTCGGGTGATCTGCTCTTATTGACGCGGACCTTACTTCCCAATGGGCCGCGAGGCGGGTAGTGGGGTGAGCGCACAAATCGAAGCGAATAGACAGACCAGCGAGCCAAGCGCCAGTAGTACTTCATTCCACAACATGGTTGCATCCTTATCCTGCGAGCCGGGCGTCTACCCGGACTAACTCCGCAAGACATACAAAGCAACCGTTACACCGCAATCGGCTCAGACCTATTCTTTAGTCTTTTCTGGGCCAAAAGGCAGTGAATTTAGCCAAAAGTTGGACGAAGTCTCGAAGCGCGGCGCGTCGTCAAGTGGATTCGGCGCGTCTCAGAACCGCGACATGTCGGGCCAGGATGTGCCCCACCGACACCAACGGCACGGGTGAGTTTCACCCGTGCCGTTCGTTAAGACAGGAAAGCCGCAGCCAATTTCGCGCTGCTTACCAGGGTCCGCGTACGTAGTAGACGCCGAACTGATCAGTGTGGCTCGGCCAATTCGGCGTGGCGAGGAAGGCCCGCGTCGAACCGCCACCGTCGCCTGGATAGGCGCGATAGGCCTGGTGGTAGATCGGCACCATTTCGCTTTGCGACACGCCCCACCCCATTTTGGTTTGCATGTTCGCGGTGGGAGGAACCACCAATCCGATGGGCGAACCATACGCCGTGTGGTAATAGTTCCCATGCCACGGCATCGTGCGAGCGTGCCGCAACGCGGCCCTGTTACCGTGATTACCAGCTACAGCGTCGGATGCCGGGACCGCCAAACAGGCGACGGTCGCCAACAGAATCATTCCTATTGACTTCATGGCGGACTTCCTTATGTGCCGAGTGACTTTGATTGCCTTTACCACCAATGGACGCTGGTCCGAGTGAGCCCACGCCCTTCGTTGTAGTACCGGTGGTAACTGCGATGGTGCTGGTACAGCATTTCGTGCGGCATCAGCGGTTGGTAGGTGTAATACGTGTGTCCAACGTGGGCCGGTACTGGGAGCGGAGCGATGTAAATCTCAGCACCCACACCGCCGCACGTCGGCGGGACGTAGAAGTTGTAAAACAAGTCCGGGTTGCCGTACTGATACTCGCGGCATTGGGGAGCGTGCCTGCCGCCAGCCAGTGCCGACGAAGATGTCGATACCGCGATGACAACGAGTGCCGTCGCTATCCAAGTTGAAAGAAATCGAACGAGCATGACGCGCTGCTCCTTATGGTTGGGCGTGTTTTCCCTACCGGCCGGAACTGCCGCAGAAACGACCCTTTTCAGGGGCACTGCGACGGTCTCAACCGGATGAGGCACGACTCTCGGCGGAGTTTAGTTGTTGGGTGTGAGTGTTGACGTGAACTTGGGTGGGATGCGGCGTTCCGGTCAAATGCGAAACTCCGCTAAGGATATGTTGTCGGCCCCTACTGGCGGTTCGGGTGAATCTTTGTTTGCCTGTCGTGGCAGTCGCAGGCAGCGTGCGGAATGGATGGAAGAACACGCATAGGTGCTAGCCAGCACGGCCGCTATAATCCGCAAACTTTGACATTTACTTCGTTCGCCGGGACGATTCCTGGCCCCGCAATCCCAGAAGGAGAGCCTGACTTGTCCACTGCGAGCGAGCACCGCAAGGCCGAGAAGCCGCCCAAAGCAGTTGCCGAGACCGACGCCCACAAGGTCAACGGCGCTTCGACGAACGGCAATTCGACGAATGGGGCTGCGACGAACGGCGCTTCGAAAAACGGCTCCGGCAATGGGCATGCGAATGGTCATGCGGACACCGACCATTCGCCGCGCCGCCGGATGACTGCCGAGGCGATGGCGTCAAAGCAACGCGACATCTCGGTCAGCGAATTCTTCGCCAAGAACCGCCACCTGCTCGGTTTCGACAATCCACGCAAAGCGTTGCTCACGACCGTCAAAGAAGCGGTCGACAACTCGCTGGATGCGTGTGAGGAAGCCGGCATTGTTCCGGAAATCTGGGTTCACATCGAAACGACTGGGGAAAACCGCTTCAAGGTTGGGGTGCAGGACAACGGTCCGGGTATTGTGAAGAAGCAAATCCCTTTGATTTTCGGCAAGCTATTGTACGGATCGAAGTTCCACCGGCTGCGCATGAGTCGCGGCCAGCAGGGGATCGGTATCAGCGCGGCGGGGATGTACGGCATGCTCACCACCGGCAAGCCGGTAAAAATCATCTCCAAGACGTCACCGCGGAAGCCAGCCCATTATTTTGAGATTCAAATCGACACCAAACACAATCTGCCCGAAATCATCAACGGTAAGGGGGAGGGGGAAGACATTCCGGCCGGCGACAAGGGACACAAATACATTGCCGACCACGGCATCGAATGGGTCGCACATTACCCGGTGTCGGAAGGGGAATCGCAACAGCTTTCGGAAGTCAAAAGTGGCACGCGCGTCACGATCGAACTCGAGGGGCGATTTGTGCGCGGCCGAGGGAGCGTCGATGACTATCTCGAACAGACCGCCATCGCGAATCCGCACGTCATGATTCACTATCTCGATCCGGATGGAAACGAGACGACCTACGCACGCTCGACCAATCATCTCCCGCCGGAACCGAAAGAGATCAAGCCACACCCCTATGGCGTGGAACTCGGGCGACTGGTGGCTATGTTGAAAGACAGCAGTGCCGGGACCATGTCGCAATTCTTGACCGAGTCCTTTTCGCGAGTAAGTTCCGGGGTTGCTCGCCACATTTGCGAGGCCGCGAAGATCGGCACACGTTCTAGCCCGAAACGGATTGGGCGTCAGGAGGCGGACTCGCTTTATAAGGCGATCCAGGATACTCGCATTAGTTCCCCATCGACCGATTGCATCTCTCCGATCGGTGAGCCCCTGATCCTGAAGGGTCTGCATCAGGTCGTTCCCGGCGAGTTTTTCTGCGCGGCGACGCGCCCACCCGCTGTGTATCGCGGCAACCCGTTCTTGATCGAAGTCGGCCTCGCGTACGGCGGAGCCAGCACGGCCCAAAAAGTTTCGCTGGAGGCTCTTAGCGAAATGCTCGGCGAAAGTGATGCACGCACACTCCGCCAGTTCCTCATGAACTCCTTCGACGGCATCGGCGGAGAAGCGGCCGACAGAATTCTCACCGAGGCCAAAATGGGGACTCGGCAAAGCCCAGGAAAACTCTCGAAGGACGAACGGGGGCGATTGCACGAGGCCATGCGCAATGTGAATCTGGCCGAAGGGCAAACCATGCAAGTGCTGCGGTATGCCAATCGAGTGCCACTGCAATTCCAACCCGCAGGATGCGCGATCACGCAAGCGGTAATGGGGACAAACTGGCGCTCGTATGGCTTGCAACAATCGCGCGGGCAGCTACCGGGCGGTCCGCTGACGATCATGATTCATATGGCCAGCGTGTGGGTGCCGTTCACCAGCGAATCCAAGGAGGCGATTGCCAGCTATCCGGAAATTTTGAAGGAATTGCGGCTTGGACTGCAGGCCGTCGGCCGCAAGTTGTCCATGTACCTCAACCGGCGCAATCGCGTCAAGCACGAGGGCGAGCGACGTTCAATCTTTCTGCGCTACCTCGGCGAAGTCGCCACCGCCGTCGGCATGATCCACGACTGGAATGACACGAAGCAAAAGGACCTCTACCAAAAGTTGCTCAACGTGGCCAAACGCAAGACCGCGGAGGCCGATACCAAATTGGACGACCGCGGCAAGCGAGTTGAACTGGATGAAGAAGCATTCGGCGACAACGTTTTGATTGTCGACACCGAGCAATCTACCGATTGAGTGGCCTTCGCGAATCCAACTCGTGGCGCCGCGAAACGGTGAGTTCAGCCCTCAACGCACGTGGCAAATGGCGTCTAATTGGCCATCACGTTTCGCGACATGGCGAATTCTCTGTGCGGCTGCTCATCATTGCCGGGCGTGCACCGGGTAGTGTCTAATCTTCGCCGTCTTCGCCCGTACGATGCCGTACCTGGATCATTCACGCTTCGGTCAAGGAGCAATCTGCTATGAGCTTTCGCAACCGATTCTTTTGGCTCTCGTGTGTCGTGGTGGCTTGTTGCGCCAGTTCGATCGTTTTACCGGCGCGCGCTGCCGAAAAGCCGAATTTTCTTATCATCTACGCCGATGATCTCGGCTGGGGTGAGCTGGGTTGTCAGGGAAACAAAGAGATTCCAACGCCTCACATCGACTCGATAGCCGCCAACGGTGTTCGCTTCACACAAGGGTATGTCGCGGCGACGTATTGCAGTCCGTCGCGGGCTGGCCTGATGACGGGACGTTATCCCACTCGCTTCGGCCACGAATTCAACAGCGTCGCCAACGTGACCGGGTTGCACCTGAAGGAGACGACCTTGGCCGACCGGCTCAGGGCCCTAGGCTACGCCACGGCTTGCGTCGGCAAGTGGCATTTGGGAATGGGAATGGAGTACCGCCCGACC
>CAZFLF010000214.1:0-8810 GCA_964519825.1 uncultured Pirellulaceae bacterium
TCGCACGTCGCCTCGCAGATAGCACCGGTCGGCTTCGACGAGCTGTCCATCTCGCGACAAGAAGTCGGCGAGCAACTCACAATGCATTGTCTGCGCATCTTGCCTTGTCACTCGCACGCGCACTTCGAGCGGTCGATCCGTATGGAACCGCAGTCCTCGCAGAGCTTCGACATCGCGCAACGCGGCGACTCGCCCACCCTCGGCGCATTGAACGGCCGCTTCCGCCAAGAGTTCCATTCCCACGACGATAGGCAGTACGGGTCGATCGTCCAGGCGGTGCTCGATCAGAAACGGTTCGCGCGCCGGGTCCAAGGTCACCGTTGCCATCCAGCTTCCCGCATCCTTGTTGACGATTGCCTCCCGCAGCAGTGACCCGTGCGCGACAGTGTTGTTCGGGGAAGAGTCCTGTGACGATACCAGCGTCTCAGCCGGGTAGAACATGCGGTAATACTTGTCGTCAGTGATTAAGACTTCGGAGTCCGACGTCACCGCTTCCAATTCTCCGATCAGGTGCGAGACACCCTCCGCAGCTGGCATGAACTGCATGCCAACCATTTCCAGGGCCAGTTTGGTTTCCGGCTTCGTGGCCATCCCGACATCTCCCCAAGCGTGCCAATGGAACGCCACGGATTTGACTTCCGGGCGCTCACGGCGAAACCAATCGACTTGCTTGCAAAGCATGTCGTTCGCCAGCGAGTAGTCAGTGTGCCCATTCGCACCGAAACGGCCGCTGATGGAACCGAAGGCGACGAAGTATTGAAGTGGATCCTGACGAGTGAGTTCCATCAATGCGCGAGCGCCATCCACTTTCGCGCGAATACATTCTTCAACCCGCTTGGGCTCCTTACGGTCGAAGCGCGCATCTTTGCCCACCCCGGCGCCGTGCAACACACCGTCGATCGGGCCATCCACTTGGCGAATCTCGTCGAGCACGGCACCCAGCGATTGGCGATCCGATACATCGCATGAGTGGTAGCGAGCGGAAATCCCCTGCTCGCGCAGCTCACGCAGCGTGCGATCGATCTCCAAGGCCTTTTCCACCTGTTCCCATTCCTTAATGGAGTTGCGCCCTGCCCCGCGGGCGGACTGCATGACTTCGAGTTTCAATTGTTTCAAATCCGCGGCGGAATGCGTGCGCCAGCGATCGGGAATCTGTGGGAGCGGCGACAGACCGAGCAGGTGGAGGCGCAAGTCGAAACGCGCCGCCAATTCACGCGCGGCATGGGCGGTAATGCCGCGTGCCCCTCCCGTACACACCCAATTGCCTCTCCTCCGCAACGCCTCACGCGGCAACTCGTCAGTGCGTTGCCGACGGGCTCGAACCACGAAACGCTCGCCAGCCTTCATGGCGATTTCAACGTCGTAACTTGGTGCGGCCAGCTCGCGCCACGTCGATTCGACAAGCTCCTCGCTGGATGTGCTGGCAGGTGAATCGATGAGTTTGATGGGGAGGGTCCGGAATCCTCCGACCCAACTTTCGATGATGATGGATTTCAACAGCCCTGTGATGGCGCCGCTCTCCACCGCGGTCACTTGACCGCTGAAACCAAAGTCACCGCCCAACGATGTAAAGCCCACCACGGAGGCAGAGTTCATCAGACCGGCGTCAGCCGTTAACTTGACCCAGCGTTGGCAAAACCAAAACGGAGTCGAGACGCCACGTCGGCGGCGACGATCGAATGCGTCGGCGTTCCAAGTCGTCGTCGCCTCGTTGTCGCGCGGCGTAACAATGAACAAATGAGGCGCCGGTCCTTGTTGCCAAATCCGATCGAGATCGCGAACTGCGTCTCCCGGTTCGTCCGTCGCAGCAACGATGAACGCGTTTCTTCCTTCCCGGGCGAATCGCCGGCGGATTGTCTGAGCCAATTCATTGTCACCCAAAATAACCGCGGCCCCGCTCCACTGTGGCGACGTCGCCATAACCGTTCGCAGAGGTCGCGGAACTATGTGCAAAACATATCGACTAGCCACCCTCGGTTCGGCGATGTGGGACTTGTCGGCTCCACCACCGGATGGCGAAGATTCGCCGCCAATTCGTAGGACCACGTCGGTCGCGTCGTGAGCGGCGGCCGAGTGTTGATAGGCCAGCACGTTGTCGAAATGGACCTCCGCTCCATCGGCCAATCCGCGCAGTTCACTCAAATCACCGCCGGAGAATCGTCCAGTTGCTGGATCCGCCGTGACCGTTCCCGGTGCAGCTGTGACACTTCCGATATGGCGATCGGCGGACCGCCGCAGTAACGAACGAATGGTCGCTGAATGCTGTCGGCCACGCTGCAGACCGAGCACGTACCGCGCGTCGCGGGCAAAGTCATTTACCTCCTGCTTGGATCCGTTGGGCGCCGACAACGGCGACGGAATCGCGTCGCGAGTCGAAGACGACTCCGAGGAACCTCTCAGTCGTTCGAATGACAGTTCCCGTTTCTCAGACGACGCCGGCGATCGGGTTGTACTAATGACCGGGGATGACGTCGGAGGACTTTCTTGACGAGCGCCATCATCGAGCAAGGCCAGTACATGCCGCAGCGTTCCGAAATTGGCCGGCGTGAAGCGGTCGGATTCACTCACGTTCAGTTGAAACTGCTCGCGAAGTTCGCCAAACAGTTGCGACTTCTTGATGCTGTCGATGCCCAAGTCGGCCTCGAAGTCGGCGTCCAAATCGACAACGTCCGACGGATAACCGGTCTGGTCCACGACAAAATCAATCAGGAACTTTTCCAGCGCGCGTCGCTGGGTTGCGACCGCACTCCCTGCGTCACGATTGGCATCGTACTGCGTGTGCGTCGGCAGCGTCGGTGCAGCGGTCCGGGACAATGGCACTGCCAAGGGTTCCGTCTGGCGCACGGGAGTTGTTCCTTGCGCACGCAACAGATCCGCGATTTGCCGCAGAGTCCGGTATTCTTCGAGCGACGTTCGATCACTTGTGTCGAGGTGAAACAGCTCTCGGAGCTCGCCGAACAATTGCGCTCGCTTGATACTGTCGATGCCCAGGTCGGCCTCCAAGTCCCAATCAAAGTTGATGAGCTCCGACGGGTATCCGGTATGTTCCATCACAAAATCAATCAGAACCTGTTCGAGATTGTCGTGTCCCTGTTTCGCGGAAGTCGCTGCAGCGGCAGGCGCGGCGGGACTCGTCACCGCCGCGGCGGCAGGCGGCGGCGGCACTTGAATCGTTGTCTGGTTGGTTTCCTGGCCCGCTACAACTGCAGGTTGACTGCGTCGCCGCTCGCGGCGCGCTTGCGTCGCATCAAACAGCTGCACGGCCTCGGCGGACCGCTTTGGAACGTCAGTCGCACGCGATTGAGTCCGCCGCCGCGTTTTGCGGACTTCGGTTGCATCGAAATGATCGATCGCGTGGCGGATGGTTGGGGCGCAAACGTTTTTGGAATGAGTGACGGCCCCTCCCGGATGCCAACCGAGGCACTCCAATTCGGCCACAACACGACATATTTGCTCGTGAGCGGATCGCTTCGGATGATCCATTGCAGTGCATACGATTTCGTCACTGGCGAGAATTCGGCGATGCAATCGCGTTAAGACCTGTTGAGGTCCAACTTCTACGATCGCGTCAATTCCGGCTTGGGCGAGCCGATTGACAAGTTCGACATAACGAACGGGGGTGACCATTTGCAAAGCAAGGTTGTTCCGGATGTCCTCCGGATCGGCGACGTATTTGTTCGTAACGCTACTTAGTAACGGCACGCGAGGTGGCGCAAAATCCACTTGCTTCAGTGATTCGCGCCAAGCACCCAACATCGGCTGCATCAGCTCAGTATGAAATGCGGTTGGCACGTTCAACCGGCGCGTGGCAAATCCCTCCGACGCAAGGCACGACTCGAATTCGATGATCGCGTCCGCCAACCCCCCAACGACAATCTGTTCGGGAGCGTTATGATGCGACAGAAAGACTCGGCCTTGGAACATCGCTAACAGCGTTTGCACAGCTTGTGGCGATGCGTTGATCGACAGCATTGCGCTACGCTGCGATCCCGCCGTCTCAATCGCTCGAGTGCGCGCCAGAGTTAGTTCGACGGCCTGCCGAAGTGTGAGCGCCTCAGCGGCAATCAGTGCCGGGAATTCCCCAAAACTGTGCCCCACAACACAGTCGGGTGCGACCCCACATTCTCGGATGGCGGCCAGAGCGAGATAGTCGGACAGCAGCATTGCCATCTGGGTTACCAAAATATCCGAACCCAGTCGGTCGGCATCCCCCCAAACCAACTCGGAAAACGGGGACAGACCGAGGCTCGTCAGCACCGTGTCGACTTCGTGCATCGCGTGCATCGCAGCCGGCGAGTATTGCACCAGTTCTTGCAGCATCCCGGGATACTGAGATCCTTGCCCAGGAAAGGCCAACGCAATTCTCGGGTGACGGGAACGCCGTGTGTGGAAGAACACACCCTGTTCCCACAAAAAGGCTCGCGATGCAGGCTGCTTGTCTGTGGGCGTTGTCAGAGAAATCTTGACCGAAAGGTCCTTCGCGGACGCGGCGACAATCGCCATCCGCGCTGGAAGCTCATCCGAAAACGAGTCCGCGGCGTGAATCGATGGTTCTGATTGCCGACCAGCAGTCTGATGGACCTTCTGGACGAGTTGCTCCATGGTTTCCGCGGACCACCTGTATATGCGTGGCACCGCCGGCGCGTCGGTCGAATTTCGAGCTTGAACTGGAAGTGTATCGATGGTGCTCTCCAAACGGTTCTGCGGTGTCGAAAACAGTAAATGGTACGCCAAGCCGCTAAAGGAATGGACGCTGATCCCCGTCGATCGCACCGGCGAATCGATGGTCGCTTTCAGGAGCAGTGCCAAGCCATGCACCGCTTGAGTATGCCCAATCTGATGTACCAGACCCAGCGGCGATTGCCGCACGTTGACGCCATAGGCTGCCCCGAGGCCTCGCCGCTCCGCATCGTCCAAAGTTGCAATGCCGCAGCCATATTCGAGGTCGCGAGTTTCCGATTCCAAGTTGGGTGTGGTCGATAGTGCACGTTGGCTGGCCAGCTCAATGGCCCGCGATAGATCCACGGAATCCATCCCGGCGGCGACTTCTTCAATCACCCCCCAGACTCGGTCACCATCCCGCACTGCATCGTCGAGTGGTTTCAGTAGAACCACGACGACCCCCTCTCCGGGCAAGTAACCTTCGCCAGCCCGATCCGGACAGCCGGACAATCGACCGTGTAATGCCAGCGATTCGAACGCCGGCAGATCCATCGATCGTTGGGCGGCAGCACACAGCACGAGCGAACTCGCTCCGGAACGCAACAGGTCACATGCCACGGACAAGGCGGCGAGCGACGAACAATCTCCCGCGTCGATCGCCATGGCGCCACCCATGAGGTTGAGCGTTTTTGAAATCCGCGACGCGAGCGTGCTGCTCGTAAAGCTGCCGGTTTCGTCCAGCAGGGCTGGTTTGGCCTGCAACAAGCAACGTTCGAATTCGTCGACCAGTCGATCAGTCTGCTCCAAGGACAATCCGTGCCGGCGAAGTTCCGAGCTGAGCTCGCGTCGAATCTCGGGCAGCCGCAGTCCAATATGCAATTGGTTCCCGAATTCTCCGCCAAAGACGTTTCCGACTACCACTGCAGTGTTGGCTTGGTCGAATGTCTTCCGGTCGTACCCGGATTCCACCAACGCGGCTCGAGCGGCATCCAGCAACATGAACTGCAGCGGATTTGCTTGCGCGATTTGCTTCGGAGGAATCTTGTGGGTTTTCCAATCGTAGGCGTAATTGAGAATGTGCCCGCCGCGTGTCAAAGGGCTGTATCCGGGGCCGCACGCGCCGGCGCGAACTCCGATTTTCTTCCGCCATCGGGAGTCGGTTGCGTCGGTTAATGCACTGCGCCCGGAACTTAGTAAAGCCGCGAAGTCTCCCATCGACGAGGCGCCTGGGAGAATTGCTCCCCGGCCAATGATCGCGATGCCCGGCGGTTTGGCCGCGGGTCTCGGAATCGAGCCCACTGCATCGACACCGGGTGCAAGCCGCGGCGTGCGAGCAATGTACTCCTCAACCACCACGTGCACGTTGAGTCCACCAATGCCGAACGCATTGACAGCGGCACAGCGTGGTTGGTCCGCGGATGCTCGCGGCCAGGATACGACCCCAGTCGGCACAGTGAAGGGAAGCTGCTCCCATTGCACACTCGAGCTCAATTGACAGAGGTTGACGGTGGGCGGGATTTCGCCATGCTGCAGAGCGAGCACTGTTTTTGTCAGACCGGCTAATCCCGCGGTTTCCAGCGTATGACCGATGTTTGATTTCACACTGCCGATGGGAATTTTGCGGCCGTTGCTCAGAGGACCAAAGAATGCCGCCAAGGCGTCCAGTTCCGTTGCGTCTCCGACCTGGGTACTCGTGGCATGGGCTTCGATGAATTGAACGTTGCGGGGATCGACCCCAGGTCCGTACGCGCGCCGCACGGCTTCGCACTGCCCTTCCTTGCGCGGCGCCCAGAGACTTCGCCCGCGCCCATCGGAGGAAATTCCCAGCCCGCGAATGACCGCTTGAATGGTGTCCCCGTCCGCGATCGCCTTCGGCAGTAACTTCACCAGTAGGGCGACATATCCCTCGGAACTGATCAGCCCATCCGCTTGGTTGTCGAACGGGCGAGTCCCGCGGGCACTGCACGAGTGTGCTTGCGAAAAGAGAATTAAACTGTCGGACTTGTTGAACGATGCGCCTCCGACAATCGCCGCGTCAATGTGACCATGATTCAAAGCCAAGGTGGCGGCGACCAACGCCACCAACGACGAGGCACAAGCCGCATCAATCACAAAATTCGGACCATTCAACCGGAGCGCCTTGGCGACCAGCGCCGCACCGTAATTGGCTTCGACGTCTGGTCCGCCCGTTCGATTGCGACGCGGACGTCCCGATCGCAGGCGATTTGCCGTTTGACGGACAATGTCACGAGCCTGTACGTCGTCGAATGCTGCGAAATCCGCAACATCGAATAGATAATCGAGCGTTTCGTCGGCCAAGGTAGCAAATGCAAGATCACCGCCCAACGTGCTCCCACCCGAATGGCCGACGTAAACTCCGGTGTTGCGCCAGGGGAAATTTCTGACGTCAATTCCGCCATGGATGCAAGCCTCGATCGCCACATCGCACAGGATTTGGTGGCAGAGATCGGCGTTTTGCAACTCCGCTGCATCCAGCAGCGAGGACAGAAACGTCAATGGACGATCGGGAATCAGTCCGCCGAGAGACGAGTAGGTTTTGCCGCGACGACCTTTTTCCGGATGGTAATACAGGCTGCGGTCCAGGCGGTTCGGAGGTAGTTCCGATATCGCATCCCGGCCGTCCCGCAACATTTTCCAAAACTCGGTCAAATCGCGAGCGCCCGGCAGGCAACAGGCCATTCCGACAATCGCAATCGGCGTTTGTAACAGATGATGCGTCATGGATAATGGGCCTTGCTGAATCTCTAGTTTGGCAAGTCCACATCCATGAGCCCGCCGTGGTCAGTGTATTGTGATTGACGGATCTGTTGACACAACGCCTCGAGCAGTGATGGACCTTGCGAAATTCGATTGTTCCGGCCTTCAAGCACCAGCTGCGCTGACGCCAACGCTCCCCCGACAGTTTGATTGCCGGCCAAGATGTCGCGTAGTGTATGCACGTTTAAATACGCGGAATAGTCGCTATGCCCGAGACAGCCTTCACTGACCCCGACCAGCGCCTTTTCGTGGAATGATACTTGCCAAACGCCGCCATACGACCCACTGACCTCGAATCGTAATGTGCTCACGGACGGAGGTATTACACGTGGATGGGGAATTTGCAAGAGAAATGCCCGTACATCCAACTCGATGGGACGCGGCCGGCGCCGAGGCCAGCCGAATCTTGACTCGATTGCATAGCGCGCTAATCGGACCAGCGTCTCATGATTCATTCGGGGACATTCCCGTCCGGGTGCCGCAGCATCGGTGTGTTGCGTGTCGAAAGCGGGGTCGTCTCGCAAATAGGCGGCATACACCTTCATTTGTTTGCGAAATCCCTCCAAGGAGGGGTCCTGGATCGAGCCGGATGGACGAGCCGCCGCCGGGATTCCCGGGTCTCCCCGGATTGAATCAGTGATAGCCGCTTCGAGTTCCGCGGTGGTTACCGGATACGGATTCGTTAAATGATAGGTTTGACCGTGGAGCCGCGGACGCTGGACGATATGCACTAAAACGTCGGCAACCCAGTTGACAGGAACCAGATTCTTTCGCTCGCTCCCCTCTAGGCCGAGTGCTGCCATATAGCCACTTCCGCCCTCCAGAAGGCCGGCTGACGTCGCCAAATGGGCGAGTTGCAAAGGCAAATAGAAACCATGAAAGGTCGAAGAATAAGCAGTTTCCGAGTCACCCACAATGATCGATGGGCGGTAAGTCGTTAAGGACTGGAAGCAGGTCGCGTCGTGAAGAAGTTGCTCTCCAGCATGCTTGCTTCGTTCGTAATCGTTGCGGAATAGTTGTCCCTGATTCAGATCGTCCTCGAAAATACGACCCTGCCGGTCTCCGCACACATAGGCAGTGGAGACATGGTGAAACTCGCGGATGCCCACGCCGGAACAGAATTCGATGAGTTGCTGAGTACCAACGACGTTGGAGCGGTACGGCTCCTCGTCGTTGCCGTCTTGCTCGAATTTGATGCTGGCGGCGCAATGTACTACGGCGGTGCAATATTGACCGATCCGGAGTCGATCCGATTCGGACAGTCCAAGTCCCGGTTCATGGAGTTGCCCTTCCACAACGATCGGACGCGGCAACGTCCGTTCGAATTGCGTCTCAAAATAACGCAAGGCATCGTCAATGCGATCGCGGCC
>CAZFLF010000215.1:0-8794 GCA_964519825.1 uncultured Pirellulaceae bacterium
AACCGGTTGGTCCGCGCTAAGACCGCATACTCCGACAACTGCTTCATATCGGGATAAACATGCACGTCGGACTCGACGTCGTAGGTGAGGAACCGTCGCCAGAAGCCGAGCCGGCTGCGCACTTGCAAGAACACGTGCTGGAACACCCACGCACCACGGCGGCCGGCGCGGAATTCATAGTGCATCGTGGCCCGGTTGTTCGGCGCCAGACGAAGCGAGAACTCTTCGGGAGTAGCCGTGAACTCGGCGGGGACGTCATCGCGAATCGATACCTCAAACGGCCGCCGCGATTGATTGGTAACAACGAGGGTCACGCGCTGAGGAACCTGCAACGAGGCAATCTGCGCGACCGTCCGTTCCGCACCGAAAGCGCGCACCGCGGGGACATTCCACAGGTCGGCCGCGCCCAGAAGCACCACGGCGACGTCCGCCATGGCCACCACCAGGAACAGGTCTGGCCAGGCGAGCATCGCAAACGTCAACAGGCAAGGTGCGCCCAGTGCCGCCAATAACCGGACCGTCGGGAATATTCGCTTCCACCAGGCGAGTGCCGCCAGAGGCAGAAAGCACCCCGCCAAGGTCAGCCAAGGCAAAGCCTTCAGTGTTCCGAATGTGTTGGAGAGAAGTTCGAGCAGATTCATAAACAATGTGGTATTGGAGTTAGCCGGAAATTAGATCGTGGAGGAAGAGCGAAGGGATTGCAACCTGTCGGCCGACTTGATGTTGGGCCTGGCAACCTCACGGAAGACCGACCGACGAGCTAGAATAGTCCAGGAATGAATCGTTCAATCGTCGGCGGTGGGTCGCCGTGGCAGCTTTTCGTCCCTTTTGACCGTGGGCTGTTCAGACTGGTACAACGTGCATCACTGACCCACACGCTAATTACCCAATTCGGACCGCTCCGAGAATAACTCCTGGATTCGACACAGATGGCAGAATCGGCAAAAGATGAATACTGGCTGGGCTTTGATCTCGGCGGCACCAAAATGCAGGCGACGGTCTTCGATTCGGAGTTCCGTCCGACGGCCCGCAAACGAAAAAAGACCAAGGGACACAATGGGGCCAAGGTCGTACTCGATCGGATTATCGAGTCCATCCATGAAGTGATTGCCGAACTACAGATCGATGCCAGCCGGCTGGGCGCGATTGGAGTTGGCGTGCCGGGCCCCGTGGACCAATTCAAGGGCATTGTGTTGGAAGCGGTCAATCTCGGCTGGAAAAAAGTGAAGCTGGCCGAGGCCCTGGAAAAGGAATTTCACTGCCCGACGGCAGTGCTCAACGACGTCGATGCCGGAGTCTACGGCGAGTATCGCTTCGGAGCGGCGAAGTTGGCACGGACGGTGATTGGGGTGTTTCCTGGAACCGGTATCGGCGGCGGATGCGTCTACAACGGCCAGATTATGCACGGCAAAGGGAAATCGTGCATGGAAATCGGACATATCCAAGTCACGGTTGGCGGCCGGTTGTGCGGCTGCGGCCTGCGCGGTTGTTTGGAGACGGAAGCGAGTCGACTGGCGATTTCCGCCGAGGCGGCCATGGCGGCCTACCGCGGCGAGGCGCCGCATCTCTTGGCGGAGGCCGGTACCGATTTATCGAATATTCGCAGCAGCGTGCTAGCAAAGGCCATTGAGGCCGGTGACGCCGTCATTGAACAGATCGTGCGCCGCGCGGCGACTCGCATTGGAAGCTCGGTCGCCGGAGTAATCCATCTGCTCGCACCGGACTACGTGGTGCTGGGAGGCGGATTGGTCGAAGCCATGCCACAGTTGTTCGTCACAACGGTTGCCGAGACCGCGAACAAGCATGTCATGCCGTCGTTCCGGGATTCTTTTAAAGTGGTCGCGGCTAAACTCGGGGACGATGCGACAGCGCTGGGCGCGGCAGCCTGGGCAGCCCGACACGCAGAACAATTGTCCGAAGCAGCCGGGTATTCCTTGAGTGGACCGAAGTGAGATACTCGCCCGCATACAACTTGTGGATTGGTCCGATTCAAGCTTCCGCAGGCTAAACGCCTCATGAACCCCCCTCCCGTAATCCCCGTGGCTGCCGAGCCGGCTCGATCCGTACGCCCCGTGGCGGTAATCGACGTCGGAACCAGCTCGATTCGTATGGCGGTTGCGGAGATCGACGATGCCGGCGGCGTGCGCACGCTTGAAAAATTGCAACAGCCGGTAAGTCTCGGCAAGGACACGTTCACTCTGGGCGAGATCCGCAAATCTACGATCGAGGAATGCGCTCGGGTCTTGAAAAGCTATCGCCGCGTGCTCGCCGAGTTTCAAATTACGCGTTCCGACCAGATTCGCATCGTGGCAACGAGTGCCGTTCGCGAAGCGACGAATCGTCTCGCGTTCATTGACCGCATCTTCATTGCGACGGGCTTACAGGTTGAACCGCTTGATGAAGCGGAAGTCAACCGCGTGACCTATTTGGGCATTCAGCCGTTCCTGCAAAGCGAACCGCAGCTGCAGAACGCCCGCACATTGGTGATCGAAGTGGGGGGCGGCAGCACGGAGTTGCTTCTGATGCGCAACGGCAATGTCTTGTACTCCCATACGTACCGGCTCGGTTCGTTGCGGCTGAGGGAAACGCTCGAAGCCTACCAAGCGCCAACCGTGAAAGTCCGCGAGATCATGGAGACGCAGATCGAACGGACCGTCAAGCAGGTCCGCGAGCACATCTCCGGCGACGGGACGATCGAAATGATTACGCTCGGTGGTGACATGCGGTTCGCGGCGGCCCAGTTGCTTCCGGACTGGCATTCCGATTCGCTCGCCCGGATTCCGGTCGTATCGCTGGAGGAACTAACCAACCGCATTTTAGCTATGTCCGAAGACCGGATCGTGCGCAAATACCACATGAGCTTCCCCGATGCGGATTCCGTCGGAGCCGCGCTGCTGACGTACGTGCATCTCGCCCGTGCCTTCAAACTTGTCAACGTCTTGGTGGCGAATACCAATCTCCGCGACGGATTGCTGAAGGAAATGACGCTCAAGCAAGCGTGGAGCGACGAGCTCAACAATCAAATCATTCGATCGGCGCTCGATCTGGGGCGGCGTTATTCCTTCGACGAAGCACATGCTCGACACGTCGCGGACTTGTCACGGAAATTATTCCAGGCGTTGCGCGAAGAGCACCAATTGGAACAGCGGCAGGAGGTGATTCTCTACCTCGCCGCACTGCTGCATGAGATCGGGCTGTATGTAAGCTTTCAGAGCAACCACAAACACTCGATGTACTTAATTCGTAACAGCGAATTGTTCGGGCTGGGACGTAGGGATGTGTTGCTCGTCGCACTCGTTGCGCGCTACTATCGCCGGGCTTCGCCGCAACCGGATCACGAAGGATACGCGACGCTTGGCCGCGACGGTCGAGTCACCGTGGCGAAAATGGCGGCCATGCTTCGCGTGGCGGTCGCCCTGGACGAGTCACGCAGCCAACGGATTACCGATTTCGAGTGCCAACGCGAAGATGGCCGGCTCGTTATCGCCATTCCAAACGCCGAGGACTTGTCGTTGGAACAACTCGCGCTCCGGCAGAACGGTGCATTATTCGAAGAAGTCTTCGGCTTGCCGCTGTTGCTTCGAACGAAGAGCAGCGACGACCAATAGCCGCAGCACATCCGCGGGCTATAAATTAGTCATTTACGCTGGTCGGCGTACGTGGGAGCGTGGCGGAAAACCACTTCAGCACCGCATCCGACAACTGCTCGTACACGCCGGCATACACGTGGTCCGCGCCGGGGATGGTGACCGCCTCCAACGCCTGATCCGGCCGACGTTTTGCCAACACGGCTTCCGGCATCCCGGCAAAGGCAATCCCTCCACGTTCGAGTTCCAGTTGGCCGTAGGTCACCAGTAGCGGGCAAGTGACACGATCGACAAACTTCAAAATGTTGTAGCGTTCTTCGGTTCCATACTTGTCGCGGTAGCCCGCGGCGGTGATCAGGATCGGGAACGGAAAACTGGCTTGAAACAGTGCCTCAGGCCGACCTTGATCCAGATGTTCCTGGGCAATCGCCAGGGATTCAAAAAAACGGGGCTGAGCCTCGCTGTTCATGAATGCCGAATAGGACAACCGCGGCGCGGAGCAGGCGACAACGGCTTGGATCGCCGCTTCCGACGCGAAGGCTTGCGAATAGATGGCCTTGATCGCTCCGAGGCTGTGGCCCAGCAGTCCCAGCTTCGCAAACCCGCGATCTTGCAAAAACCGGAACCAGGCTGACACGTCGTAACGGCATTGATCTACGACTTCGTACGCCGCGCCCTGGCGAACTGGTCCCATGCTGCCCCAGGTAAGGCTGATTGTGTCGTGCCCGCGCGTATTAACGATCAGTGTGGCAATTCCCTGGTCGCACATCCTGCTGGCGAGATAATTGAGCAGGTTGCTCCCATAAAAGTTCCCGCCGACGCCGTGCAAGAACAAACATGCATCGAGATCGCAGGTGCGTGGCTTGCCAACCGCAGCCGGGAAAAGAGCCCCCTCCAGCCGCTGACCATCGGACGTCGTGGTCCGAACGAGATCGACGATCATGTCCGGCTCCATCCGTCGCAACGGTCAACCGTGGAATGATCAAGACCGCAAAATCGAAGGAAACTTTGAGCTGCCTCGACGGCACCACCGGGCTGGTGACTCCATCTTACGATGACACCGTCTTTCGATAACACCGTCTCTAAGTGACACCAGCTGGCGATGATCGGGAGAGCGTCAACTCGAGGCGGCGCTCAATTGGGAGAGAACCTGCAAGACTCCATTCAAGTGCGCAAGTCGTGGCCCGTAACGGTCGACGAATTCATTTAGCATGAATTCGCCGTCCATGAGACACTCTTCGTTGTCTGCGACTTCTTCGGTGAGGTTGCGAAGAAACTCGGTTTGCACGCGACTGAGTGTTTCGGCAGCGGTGCGGCAGCACTTCGCCAAATCGGGATTTGCTTCTTTCCACTGCCCCAGTTCATTCTGCCGCTGTCGATGAAATTGGTTCTGCTGCTGAATCAGCTCTTCGACCAATTGGTTGGTGCGAGCCTGCATCTGCACCACTTGGCGCAGCAGGGCGATCATGACGGTATTTGGATCGTACTGGACATTAGCGGGCTGGCCCGGTTCGGCGGAAACATCAATGCGAAATACGGGGGGAAATCCTTGCGGCTCATTCGACATGCGTGAAACTCCTTGATTGGTAATCCTCAGTATAAACAAGCCGGCCGTTTTGTCGAGTATTTTGAGGAGCGCGTCATTGCCGCTAAAGCTGGCACGACCGGATGCCCGATGATCGACGAAGAAACCTCGCCATTGACGACGCAACCGGACAGACACCAAGGACTGCGAAGAAGGGACCCTCGGCGATGGCCGCGAGCGGCTCAAAGACTCTACCCACGATTGGCTTTTTCACGGTGACCGAAGACGCCGAATCGGGATTCATCGGCGGATTGTTGGTGTTGAATGGGGCTGGCAGGCCTCTGGAATTCCATTGCACGGCACCGCTCAAGCCCAATCGTGCTCAGGAGATTCTTTACGGTCCGACGCTGCGTCCGTTTCTGTATGGCGAGCAAATCGGCGCGACGCTGGCATCCAAGTCGAAGAGCGACACTTTGTTCCTGTGCACGGATGTCGAGCCCGCGATGTGCCTGCGCGACTCGATTGACACCCCCTTGGTCCTCGTGTGTTCACGCGATGACTCTCGAGTGGAGCCGGTCACGGAGGCCGGCAAACAACGCATCTTGAGATTCGATTCGCCACAGACCGCAGTGCTTCCCCCATTTGCAAGACTGGCCGAATTCACACTGGGTCGGCATTCTGTCGCAGTCTTGGAGCAACACGAATCAGATCGCGACCTGGTCCAGGAGCGGTGGAATCCGTACGCGGAGCACCTCGACTTGTGGGAGCCGTTCAGCCGCATTCGCGAAGCGCTGGATGAGGCTCAACGAGGAGCCGCGAAGTGACTTGTCCAGCTGACGGCCATGACTCCTCATTCCCGGCGCCGGTGTTGTTCGCGACAGGCTGGAACGCCTTGCTCGGCCGGCCGCCAAAGATCGAGACGGCGGAGATCGTATTGGACGGCGAGGTCCCAAAATCGCTTTCGCTGCGTATGCGTCATCTGCCGTTGAAAGTTCACGGCTTTACGTTCCCCGAAGCGCCGGCGTGGATGCACCTCGCGACCGACTCGCAACCGACTCGCGCGCCGCAACTGCCGCCAGCCAGCAATCCACCACGGCCGCCAACTCGGATTGCTCCACCTCGCGACATCATCAAGCTGGAAGACCGGCTGTATTACTTGCTTCAGCCGCCGCTGGAAAACATGTTGTCGTCCAGCGAACTTCATCTACCGTTTGATCCATTTCCGTACCAATACCAGGGCATTGCGTTTCTGTATCCCCGCGATGCGGCTGTGCTCGCCGATGAAATGGGGCTCGGAAAAACCATGCAAGCGATTACGACGATCCGTCTGCTCCTCCGGGCCGCGGAAATCCGCACGGTACTGCTGGTCTGCCCCAAGCCGTTGGTCACCAATTGGCGGCGCGAGTTCAGCGTGTGGGCGCCGGAAATCCCGTTGTGCATCATTGAAGGAGATCAGGCCCGGCGGCATTGGCAATGGTGCGAACTTGAGTCGCCGGTCAAGATTGCGAATTACGAGTTACTAATGCGCGACCGTGACGCGCTGCTCGATTCCGGACTGCACTTCGATCTGGCCGTGCTCGATGAAGCTCAACGAATCAAAAACCGAAGCAGTACCACAAGCGAGATCTGCCGGCGGATTTCGCGCAGCCGGAGTTGGGTGCTGACCGGCACGCCGATCGAGAACAGCACCGAGGACTTGGTCGGCATCTTTGAGTTTCTCTCGCCTGGATACCTGCATTCCGGCATGTCAGCCCGGCGCATGTCGCGGGCCGCTGGCGACTATATCCTGCGCCGGACCAAGGACATGGTGTTGCAAGACATGCCTCCGAAACTGTTCCGCGATGCGGAAATCGACCTGTCGCCCGAGCAATGGGGGACGTACCAACGGGCCGAGCAGGAAGGCGTGATCAAACTCGAACACCTCGGCGCGGAACTAACAATCCAGCATGTGTTTGAACTCGTGCTGCGTCTCAAGCAGATTTGCAACTTCGATCCGGTCACCGGCGCGAGCAGTAAATTGGAACGCCTTGAGGCCGACCTCGAGGAAGTCGCCGCCAGCGGTCAGAAAGCGATCGTCTTCAGCCAGTGGGTCGGAACGCTGCTTCGATTGCGCGAGCGCCTCGAGCGATTTGGGGTCTGCGAGTATCACGGCAAGATTCCGTCAAAACAGCGCGATTCAGTCCTCACGCGCTTTCGCGAAGACCCATCGACCCATGTCATCTTGATGAGCTACGGTGCCGGAGCGGTGGGACTCAACCTACAGTTTTGTCGCTACGTCTTTCTGTTCGACCGCTGGTGGAATCCCGCCATCGAGGATCAGGCCGTCAACCGCGCGCACCGAATCGGCTGTACAGGATCCGTGACGATCTCGCGAATGCTCACGCTGGGAACGATTGAGGAGCGGATCAATCAAGTGCTGGAAGAAAAGCGGCAACTTTTCGCCGCCATCATCGACCAGGCCGATGGGCCACGACAACTCGGTCTGAGCCACCACGAGATCTTTGGATTGTTCAACCTGCAGACTCCCCAATCCGCGCCACGTAAAGCCGCATGAGCCAGCGCGGGTCAGGTGGGGTGGGTGGCTGGGGCAAAGTGTCCTTACGATACCCCAGAACGCGCGAGGCTGGGGCATCGTGAGGACACTTTGCCCCAGCCACCCTGATAGGCAACGCCATTATCAGGTTGCTTCGGATGACGATGGTGCCTATGTTTTTGAACGGATGAATCGATTGGTTCGCGTGAGGTAAGGCAACATCATGTCCACTGGCACAAGTTCTTCTGGCAAACTCGGATATGCTCACTACGTGTGCTTTCCCGACGATGGACGGCGGCACGAGATCATCAACGGAGATCATTACGTGAATCCCGCTCCGAGCACGTACCACCAAACAGTTTCGAAGCGGCTTCAGTTCCAGCTCTATTCGCAGATTGAGCTGCAAGGACTGGGCGTTCTATTTGATGCACCCGTCGATGTGCAGTTGTCGGAACATGACATCGTGCAACCCGACTTAGTGATCGTACTAAACGCAAAAAAGACGATCATCACGCCGACGAAGATCAAAGGCATTCCCGATTTGATCGTTGAGATCCTTTCACCGTCGTCCCAGGAAAACGACCGGACTTTAAAGAAGGAACTCTACCAAAGATCGGGTGTGCCGGAGTATTGGATCGTCGATCCCTTTGAACACTCACTCGCGCAACTCGTCCTGCGCGATGCCGCATACCATCTGCAACCGCCGGCCGACGAAATCCGGCCCACCATCACCGAGGGTGTATTAGTTCGTCTACTCGAAGTTTGGTGATGCGGCAATGATTCGCGTAGGCCAACGGTCCGGTCCACAACCGGATTGAATGGTGATTCTCATTCCACTAGACCTCGAGATTACGGAGAAACCAACCGCGCCCGTGTAATATCGTCCACAATTTCGTGGAGTATATCATCGACTTCCGACGAGAGATCACGAGTCGTCACGGCGCGTCGCTGCGGCTGGTTCAGTTCACTTCTCGCTGCGGAAATTGCGTTCCGGAAAGCGGGCGTCAGTGGATGAACGTTGCGAACTGCTCCCGAAGTACGCCTCATTGAGGAGGTAGACGGCACGGCCAGTCCACGTGGAATTTCAATAACGAGCGATACGTTAAGACGATTACCGGTTTCGTTTGCCTCTCCTTACTGCTGCAAGTT
>CAZFLF010000216.1:0-8768 GCA_964519825.1 uncultured Pirellulaceae bacterium
CCTTCCCGTTGAAAGCAGTCCTGCCGCGGTTAGCTCATGCACTCTCATCTCAGCCTCGGCGGAGTCGAGTTTGCGGCTCTTTTGGCTCGTGCAACGAGCTCGCCGGCGATTGCGTCTAAGGGGAGCACCAAATTAGCCAATCCAGCTTCGACGGCTGCTCGCGGCATGCCGTAGATCACGCACGACGCTTCGTCCTGCGCAATGACCATGCCGCCGGCCCCGCGCACGGCGTGCAATCCGATGTCGCCGTCCTGACCCATTCCGGTCAGGATCACGGCCAGCGTCGCGGGGCCAAATGTTTGCGCGATCGACTCGAACAAGAACGTTCCAGAAGGGCGAAAACCGCCAATTGGGGGCTGCGCGGAAAGCTCGATCGAGAGCCGGCTGGAAACGCCCAGGTGCCGGTCCTCAGGGGCGATGTACACGGTCGCCGGTTTCAAAAGCTCACCAGCGGTTGCGAGTTTCACATGCAGGCCGATCATCGAATCGAGCCACGAGGAGAACGCGCTGGTGAATCCGTGGCTGATATGTTGAACGATCAGAATCGGTAGCGGGAAGTCACTGGGCAGGGATCCCAGCAACCGTTGCAACGCGGGCGGTCCACCGGTCGACGCGGCGATGGCCACCACTTCGGCTTGGCGATCCACTTTGCCAACCGGAACCGACGCGGGCGGTTGGGAGAACGCGTGTCCACGGTTGCGTCGGACGACCTTGACATGGGCCATCGACTTGACCGTGTCGATCAACTCACGGGCCTCGCGTTCGAACTCGGGTGCATCCGGTCCGCGCGGCCTGGCCAACAGAGTGAGCGCACCGGCCCGCAGCGCTTGCATGGCGTGGTCCACGTTTTGGCGGTGCACACTCGCGGTGGCGATAACGATCGGAGTTGGTGTCGTGGCCATGATCTCTTCGGTCGCTTCGAAGCCATTCATGCGCGGCATTTCGATGTCCATGACAACGACGTCCGGCTTCAATCTCTGGACCATTTCCACGCCTGAAGCGCCGTCCGACGCTTGCCCTATCACGTGCAGCTCAGGGTCGCGATGCAGAATCTGCTCGATCAACTGCCGAGCGGTCGGCGAGTCATCGATGACGACGGCCCGCAGCATAGTTCGTTCCTTGCTTTAAATTCGATAAGGCCGTGCCTGGGATGGTCCGCCTTCGATTTGCGGAGGCTGCCACAGAGTTCCTCCACCGCAAACGTCTCATATATGCCGCCCGTGGGATAAGATTGCCAGCACGGTGTCACAATAACTGTGAAATCGTTTCCAACAGATTCGTTTGATCGAACAGGCTCTTGACCAGGTACGCATTCGCGCCAGCTTCGATGCCACGAATCTTGTCCTGTTCGGTTTCGCGTCCCGTGACGAGAATCACCGGCAAATGGACCAGGCGGCTGGAGCCCCGAATTGCCTCGGCGAGCTCAAAACCGTTCATACGCGGCATTTCCACGTCACTAACCACCAGATCGATTTCCGCTTCCTGTAGCCGTTGCCAGGCGTCTTGACCGTCCACGGCCACGGTCACTTCATAGCCCGCTGCCTCTAAGATGCTCTTTATCAAGCTGCGCGTCGTGACGGAATCGTCGACGGTCAGCAGTCGTTTCTTGGCCACTTTCGTCGAACTGGTGAAGGTCCCAACCGTCGTCGATGTCGGCCCACCACTTAACGCTTTCCGAATCACATTGCCGGCATTTAGCACCAGGGCGATGCGTCCCGATGGCAGCAGCGTGGCACCCGAGACATACCGTACTTTGCGAACTCGCGGACCCAAGTTTTTGACAACAATCTCCCGTTCGGTCAATACGTCGTCCACAACAAACACCAACCGCTGTTCTCCTGCGGAAAGGATCACTCCCAGGGCCTTGTCGCGGTGCACGCCGTTGGCAGGCAATCCCAGTGACTGTGCAAGTGAGGCAATCGGCACCGGCGCCTCGCCATGCAGCAGCATGTCGCGGCCTTGCACCGATCGTACATCCTCGGTGCCGAATCGTACGACACTGTGCACATTGGTGCTGGCCACGGCATAAATCTGCTTGCCGGAGATCAGCAGCAGTGCCGAAATCGTAGTCAACGTCACCGGTACCGTTAATGTGAAGCGGGTCCCTAGTCCTGGTTGCGAAGCGACTTCGATCGTGCCGTGCAGCGATTCCACGTGGTTCTTGACGACATCCAGACCGATGCCCCGTCCGGAGACATCCGTGATGATCGAAGCGGTGGAAAAGCCCGGCAGGAAAATCCGTCGGACCAATTCGCGATCGTCCGGCGCTTCCGGCAAGTTCATTCGGCGGGCTTTGTCGCGAATCTTGTTCAGATCCAAGCCACGGCCGTCGTCGGAAATTACGACATCGATTTGCGAACCTCGTAGCACAACCGCAACCGTGATCTTGCCGCCCGGCGGTTTGCCGGTCTGCCGCCTTTGGTCCGGCGGCTCGATGCCGTGATCAACACTATTGCGAACGAGATGCAGCAGCGGATCGGCGAGCCCTTCCAGGACGCTGCGGTCGACTTCGATGTCACCACCTTCGATCGTCAACGTTACTTCCTTGCCGGTGCTGCGCGCCAAGTCGCGTACGGCCCGTTCCAATCCGACGTTTCCTCCGGCGAATGGCAACATGCGGATGCGATGGACTTCCTCTTCGACTGCGCTGCAGGCGTGGCCGAGCTGCCGCACGTCCCCCACCATTTCGCGTGCCAGGTGCTCGAGCTCCGTCTCCATTCGCCGTAGACGGTCGCCGACTTTTCCGAGCACGGCGGTCACGCGCGAAGGCAAATTCCCCACCCGCTCGCTTGCGTTGTGCGAGGGACTGTCGACGGACTGCGACAAACGACGCAAGGCGTCGTCCACGCCGCGCCATTCGGACTTCCATGCCACGACGTACTCGCGCAGCGTTTCCAAATCGGCTGGCCGGGCCTCGACGCGTTGTCGCGCCACCAGGAGTTCGCCTGTTTGAGCCAACAGTTTGTCCAGCTTTTCCTCAGCCACGCGAACGGTCGTCGAGATTCCGAGTTGCGCCGGCATTGTCGTCGCAGCAGTTTTCTGACGTGCTGGTAGCGGACTTCGGGTGTGCGTGGCACTCGCCGCTGTCTCCTCGTTGCGGAGCGAACTTTCCGCCGATCCGTCGCCCATGCTGGCGGACGTCGTTAGATTTTCTGGCGGCGCCGTGGTTTTTGCTGCGGCTGCCGGTATCGATGCCGCCGTTGCTTCAGTTGGCGTGGAATGAGTTGGCTGAGCCTGCACCGCGGCGGGTACTTTCCAAGACGCCTGAAGGTTGGCAGCCTGTTGAAGCTGTCGACCTAGACCGTCGAAGGCATCGTCCGCCAGCGGTTGGCCTTTGCACAGCTTCCCGCGGGCTTCATCCAATGCGTCCACAGCGTCGAATAGGAACGACAGAATCTTCGGCGTCAGCGGAACTTGATCGTCGCACACGGCTGACAGCAAGTCTTCGAGTCGATGGCTGAGTTGCTCGATGGCTTGCAGGTTGACTGCCCGCGCCGCGCTCTTCAAGCTATGGGCCTCGCGGAAAATGTTCTTAAACAATTCGCCGCGTTGCGGCCCGTCCGGTTGCCTTTCCAAAGCTAACAAGTCGCGGTTGAGCGAGCGCGTACGCTCCTCCAGCTCGCCGAGGAATGTCCCCATCAACTGTTGAAGTATCTTGTCCTTGTCCATCATGCGACGTGGAGCGGGTCATGAATTGAGCTGTCTTACGCCTGAGTAGTTCGCCTGGGTTTGTGCGCCGGGTCTTTTTCCATAATGGGTTTGGCATCGACCTCGATCAATTGCTTGAGCCGAACGCCCAGATCGTTGATATCGCGCGCAGCCTGCTCCGCTTGGCGCGTCGAGGCCAAAGTCTGTTTCGTGGCTTGGTCGATGTTGACCATGGCCTCATTTACCTGTGTCATGCCGCTAGCCTGCTGACCAGCGGAGGCCGCAATTTGGGATGCACTTCGGGCGGAAGCCGTGATTGTTTCGGACAGATTGGAAATGGTTTCGTCAGCCTGAGACACAACGGTTGTGGCGGTAGACACCGCTTTCGTTCCCTGCTCCGTTGAAATGACCGCTTTGTTGGTGGCTTGCTGGATTTCGCCCAAGATCTGCCGAACCTGGTTCGTCGCTTTCTTGGACTGTTCCGCCAGCGCCTTGACTTCGCCGGCGACGACGGCAAAACCCTTCCCCTGTTCGCCGGCTCGCGAGGCTTCGATGGCCGCATTGAGCGCCAACAGGTTGGTGCGATCGGCGATGTCGTTGACGGTGGCGATGATCTCGCCGATAGCCTGAGCGCGTTCTGCCAGCGTCAAGATATTTTCGGCGATCGATTCCACCTGCTCGCGAACCTTTTGCATGGCTTCGATGGTGTCGGCGACTGCCTTCCGACCCGCCTTGCCCACCTGATCGGCGCGGCGCGCGGACTCGGCAACTTCTTTAGCCCGGTCGGTGGCTTGGTTTGCGGTCTGCGTCACTTCGTTGACAGTGACCGTGGTCTCCGAAACGGCGGCGGCCTGTTGCTGGGCTCCGGTGGCTTGTTGCGCGGTGCTGGCCAGAATCTCGGCGCTGGCGGAAGAAAGCTGGCTCACGGCCGCGCGCACTCCTTCCAATAACTGCTCCATGCGTTGCCGGTGGTTCTGCTCGTCTTCCAGCTTTTCCCGCAAATTGGCGGTCATCGTATTGAAGGTATCAGCTAAGGTTTTAATTTCGTCGCTTCCGGGAATCTCGGCGTGTGTTTTGAAGTCGCCCGCCGCGATGCGTTCGGCCGCACCAGCCAGCAACCGGACCCGATAACTCACTCCGCGCACCAGCCCAACCGCGACACCAATCACCGCCAGGGACAATAGCGCCAAGATCCATTGAACCCACTGATATCGGCTGATTCTTCGCGCGGCCACTTCCAGCTCCAGGCCCATGCGATTGTTTACCTGTTCGCTGAATCGCTCGAGGGTCGGTTGCAGCGCGACGAGTTCGGTTTCGGCCTCAGCCGGCATGGCCTTGGTAATCTGCTCCAGTGCGGGGACGACCTGTTCCTTCCAAGCGGCGGCATTCTCGTCGTGAATGCGCAAAACGTCCGGATCTGTTGTGGGTCGAATGCCCGCCTTGGAATCACCGCCCCTGAGCTTCTGATAACGGTCGGTCATGGCTGCAATGGCCTGATTCAGTTCCGCTTTAATCAGCTCCCGTTGACCGCCAGTCTCATGCACATACCGACTGGACAGATACAGAGTCTGATAGCACAGCGTGCGGCCGATGCCGACGAGATTTACACGCCGCGCGTCGGCTTGCAGCGCCGTCATCATGTAGTAGTTCGCGCCAACCAGTACCACGAGCACAAGGAACAGTACTAGTGTGATCATGCCGACCCTGGCGTTCAGAGTCTTGTTCCAGGCAATTTCCTTACTCATCGTAGCACCTCAGGTCAGTATTCTTCCGACTCTTCAATGAATAGTCGCGAGTCGTTCAGCAGGGTGGCTCCATCCAGAATCGTCAAAGCTTCCCGCGTGACTCCACGTAGATATTCGCGGCGGACACCCGCACCGGATGCGGAGGGCTGGAGCAATTCGTCGATCCGCAGCAGAAGGACTTCGTCCATGACATCGGCGGCGACGCCAAATTCGGCTCGATCCGTCCCGAGCACGACGACCCATGGCAGTTCGGTGCGGGCCTGTCCGGACACCCCCAACACCTGGTGCAAGTCCATCACCGCTAGTACTTCGCCGCGCAGATTTGTCACGCCGATTAGAAATGCCGGCGAACCGGGCACTGAAGCCAGATCCGCGGGCCTAACGACCCCACGGACGTAGCTGGTTTCCACGCCGAACCGCTCGCCAGCCAACTCAAACGTGATCACCTCCAACACATCCGCGGCATTGGGTGGGGCAGATGGCACTCGGGCCAGGTCTCGCGCGCGGATGTCCATCACCGTCTTCGCGGCTTCGGGGGACAGGTTTTCGGCCGCGGCAATTCCGGTCGAGGCTCGAGACAACCGCTGCCGAATTGCTTCCCAATCGATCTCGCTATTCACCAGACTCGTGTTAATCATCGTTTGAGTTCTATCGCCGTTTTCTAACCGCCATCCAGAGCGGCATCTAATTGGGCCACGCGAGCAGCCGCCGCCTCGGCCAACCGCGCGGCAGTCTCCCCTTCGGACAGTGGAATCGTTTCGTCCGGCGGACAGGACAAGCACAATTGGTGAGCGTTCCGAAAATGCCGCCGCGCGCCGCTCAAATCTCCGCGCCGCAGCAGAATCGCTCCCAAAGTAAAGTGACCCAACGCCGACGAGCGGTCGAGATAAATCACTCGCCGCACCGCCTCCGCCGCCGCGTCGTCGCGTCCCAGCTCCATCAGTAACACGGCGTGCAAATAGTATAGTTCGACTGAAAGCCGATAGCGGGTAATCGCTAAAACACAAAACTCTTCCGCTTGTCTCGCATCCAGATTGGCCAGTGCCCGCACGTGAAGCACGGACAGCTCCGGATCATCTAGGCGGTCGCGAGTCAGGTCGGTGGCTTGCGCATAATTCCCGTTCGCCAACGCCTCCCGAACCAGCCTTGATACTTCCGCAGCCGTCGGACGCCCAGTGCCGACAGTGGCCTGGCATGGGTCTGCTGCGGCTGATTGCTGATCCTCGTGCGAGACACCATCCAATTCGTCGATGACGGACGTCGGTTGCATCGCGGAGGCGGGCGGAGTCTGAGGAATGGACCCAACGTGTTGGTCCACATTCACAGGTTCGTCGCGAGCCGTGTCGGCAGTTTTTTCCGGTTTTTCCAGTATGCAGCGGCGTTGGTAGAAAACTCCCGCTTCGTCGTAAGCGATTTCAAACGGCGCAAAATCTCCCAGCGGAGGATCTGTTGCCGCAGTCATCAACCAGCCGCCGGGCAGCAGCGAATCATGCAGCCGGCAGGCCACGCGACGAATCGTCCCAGCGTCGAAGTAAATGAGCACGTTTCGGCAAAAGATCAGGTCCATACCACTCGCGCCCGTGGCAATCGACGGATAGAGATCGACGGCTAGATTCAACTGTTCGAACGTCACCATTTCGTGAATCTGTTGGTCTACCGCGAATCCATCCGATGTGCGACGCAGGTAGCGCCGGGCGAGCTCGGCCCCCTCGCCGCGCAAGGACCAATCTCGATAGATCGCCTGGCGAGCCTTGTCCAACGCCATACGAGAAATGTCTGTGGCCAGAATCCGCGTGCGGTGCGCCAGCCCCTGTTCGTGAAAAACAATCGCCAGCGAGTAAGCCTCTTCTCCCGAAGCGCAACCGGCACTCCAAATGCGAAGCATGTGCTGGTCGCCGTGCCGTTGGCGAACATCAGGCAAGACCCGGCGGCGCAGGAAATCGAATTGCCCAGGCTGTCGAAAGAAGTAAGTCTCTCCGACGGTTAACTCGACAATCAAATCATCCAGCGCGTCGCAGCTGGACTGCAGCAGATCGAAGTAGCGAGTCGGGTCGGTCTCGCCTGACCGGTTCATGGCGCGCTCGATCCCCAGCACGACGTTGGTCGATTGGCCCGGGCCGAATGAAAGACCGGTCCTCGCGCTCAAAAGCCGCAAGATGCGTTCGATTTGGGGCGACGCTGGAGGTGATAAGCTCACGATTCAGTGTCCGGCATAATCCCAGCGGCTTGCGAAGCTAACGAACTGGTCGTGGTACTCATGCCTCGCCACGCCAGAGTTGACAGTCGGAGAAATCCGAAGTCTCGGCAGACAGCAGATTTCTGGTGGTGGAAGCAGTCAATTCATGTCTGGAATACCACAAACACTGTGAGCCGACAGACCCCGGCGCGGAAGCAGGTTGCTGGGATCGAGGATTAAAATCAACCCGTCTGATACTTTGGCTGCGGCAGTCAGCGGTCCCGCTGTCGCATCGGTGATCGGTTCAAGGCAGTCCGCAGCAATTTGCCGCAACTCGATGGTCCGGTCGGCACGCAACGCCATCAATCGATCGTCACCTTGGCACACGATGAATTGCTCAGTGTGCTCGACCTCTTTGGACGGCATACGAAACAGACCGCGAATATCCAGCACGGGGACCATGTGGCCGCGGAGATTCATCACTCCATCGACGCCGGCCATTGCTTGCGGCGCCACAGAAAGCGACACAGCCCGCAGCACCTCGCGCACTTCGCGGCTGCGAATGCCAAAACGCTGCCCGCCAACTTCGAACACGAGCAACTCAACGGCGGATAAAGAAGCCGTACTAGGCATAATCCACTTGAACGTCTAAGGTTCCAATTGCTGCCAACCAACCGCCGTCCTTATCTTACCATCCGGGCTCAACGGCTAACCCGCATTTCTCACAAGGTAGAAAAAACAAAAGAGAAATGCTTTGCGGGCCAACTTAGTGGAACGCGGAGAAGAATGGCGCTGGGGGAGCCTCTTGCGCTTGCTACCGCCACTCGTATACCCAAAAGTGCTCCGGCGCTACACGCTCGGCGCCTGTATCCCCGGCCAGCGACAAGAGAGCGCCGTACGGGGCGGGATCGAGATCGCGGGATCGGCCGTTGTACTGGGTGCCGCCCCAGCGCGTCCCAACGGCCACGACCTCGAAGCTGACGAATTTCTCTTGTTGCCGATCGTAGCGAGCGTTCCCTAGCAGCCGCAGCTCCATGCCGCGCTTTTGCGTGCTGGGGCGGTTCATGTCGCGATAGCCACTGATCGACCATTTGCCGTCGTCTTCCGTTTTCGTGCGGCCTTCTAACCGAAGCACGACCACCGCACCCTCAATGGCGGTAATTCGGCTAGTGAGCTTCGCCTCCCGAACGGCCTTGCCC
>CAZFLF010000217.1:0-8702 GCA_964519825.1 uncultured Pirellulaceae bacterium
GCGAAGTTTACGGCCCCTCGATATGCCGACCGTGCTCGGTTCGGTCGTCAAAACCCATCACGCGGTGATCATTGATGAAGGCTGGCGGACATGCAGCCTCGCGGCTGAAATCAGTGCCGGAATTATGGAAGGCGCGTTTTACGACCTTGATGCGCCGGTGGCCCGCATTTGCACTGCAGAGGTGCCGCTGCCGTACGCGGGTCACCTGGAAGACGCTGCGCTGCCGCAGACGCCACAGATCGTTGCCGCAGTCCAGGAGATGCTGGCCAGCCATGAGTGACTTCCTAATGCCCAAACTCGGGGCCGACATGACCGCCGGGACACTGGTCGCCTGGCGCAAGAAGCCGGGCGACGACGTGCGCCGCGGTGACATCATGGCCGAGGTCGATACTGACAAGGGAGTCATCGACGTCGAGGCCTTCGGCGACGGCGTCCTCGATACGCTGCTCGTCCAGCCGGGCGCGACCGTCCCAGTGGGCACGCCGCTGGCCCGGATCCGGGCGGCAGGTGAAGCGATGCTTCCGAACGCGCCGCCTCCTGCGCCGGGCGCGGCGCCAACCGTGGCGAAACTCATGCCAGTCCCCAGCGTTCCAACGGCACCTGCCACTGCGCTTTCTGCCGAGGACCTCAGCCGGCTGCGGATTTCTCCTTCAGCCCGACGGCGGGCCCGCGAGCTGGGAGTCGATCCATGCACGGTCCCAGGGACCGGCCGTGGCGGGGCAATCACGCGGGAAGACATCGAACGGGCGGCTACCAGCCGCGTTTCTGCTACTCCAACAGCGGCACCTCCTCCCACTGCGGCCCCCGCGACGAAGCCCGCAGAGACGATTGATCGTAGCCTGCGGATGCGGCAAGCAATCGCCGCCGCGATGGCCCGCGCCAATCGCGAGATTCCGCACTTCTATTTGGCCACGACCATTAATCTGAAAGCTGCGCTCGATTGGCTGGCAAAGGAGAACGAGCAACGATCGGTCGCCGATCGGCTGCTATACGGTGTGTTGCTTTTGAAGGCTACGGCGCTGGCCCTTCGCGAAGTGCCCGAGTTGAACGCCTTCTGGCAGGACGACCGTCCCGTTCTCCAACCATCAATTCACCTGGGGGTCGCCATCTCGCTTCGTGGGGGCGGCCTGATTGCCCCCGCGCTACACGACGCCGATCGCAAGTCGCTCCATGAGCTGATGCGCGAGCTGCGAGACTTGGTTGCCAGGGTCCGCACGGGCGGCTTGCGTTCGTCTGAATTGACCGATGCTACGATCACGGTTACGAGTCTGGGCGAACAAGGCGTCGAAGCGGTCTATGGTGTCATCTATCCGCCCCAAGTCGCCCTCGTCGGCTTCGGCAAAATCGTCGAGCGGCCGTGGTGCATAAACGAGCAGATCGTCCAGCGGCCGGTTGTTACAGCGACGCTCGCAGGAGATCACCGCGCAACCGACGGCCACCGCGGGGGCGTGTTCCTTGCGGCCGTGGAACGTCTCTTACAGGAGCCGGACAAGCTATGACTGAAACAGAAGTCCGCGAGGCCGTGTTGCGAGTGCTAGGCAGCATCGCTCCAGAAGCTGACCTGAGCCGGCTGAAGCCGCAAGCCCGGCTCCGCGACCAGCTCGACATCGACTCGATGGATTTTCTCAACTTCGTGATCGGCCTGCACCAGGAGTTGAACGTCGAAATCCCGGAGCGAGATTACGGGCAGCTCGCGACACTCGCGGGTTGCGTGAACTATCTGGCGACGGCAAGGCACTCGCAACCAGGCGTATGACACTGCATCACCACAGCAAAGAGCTATCCATTGGAGCCACAGCGATGCCTGACCAACCGAAACTAAAAACCCCCTGGATGGTCGCCGTATGGCCGGGCATGGGTCATGTTGCGATCAGCGCGGGATATTACTTGATGGCCAAGCTTGGTATGCACGGGCTAGCCGAATTCTCTCCGCGAGAACTGTTTGATATCGACCATGTCGAGGTCAAAGCAGGGTTAATCAAATGCGGCCGACTTCCTCGCAGCCGGTTGTTCGCGTGGAATGACCCGCGCAAGGAACGGGACCTTGTCGTCTTCATCGGCGAGGCACAGCCGCCCCTCGGCCGATATGTCTTTTGCCAGCGGCTGATCGAATACGCAAGGCAGTTGGGTGTCGAGCGCGTCTATACGTTCGCCGCGATGGCCACGCGGATGCACCCGGAACACACGTCGCGCGTCTTTGCCGGGGCGACGAATGAGGAAATACTCGCCGAACTGCAGCAACAGGACGTGGAAGTGCTTGAAGACGGCCAGATTGGCGGTCTCAACGGCGTGCTACTGGCCGTAGCGGCCGAGATGGGCCTTCACGGCGGTTGCCTCCTGGGAGAAATGCCGCACCTCTTCACCCAATTGCCGTTTCCCGCCGCGTCGTTAGCTGTGCTCCAAGTCTTCGCGAAAATCGCCCACATCGAAATCGATCTGAGCGAGCTTTCCGAGCAGGCCCAGGCGGTGGGGAAGAAGCTCGGGGAAATTCTGGAAAAAGTGGAGCGCAAGATCCAGGAACAAGGAGGCGCCGCTGAGGAGACGGAGGAGTACAGCCCGCAGCCGAGCGAGGAGCCCAGAATCAGTGCTGCTGACGAGCAGCGAATTGAGCGGTTGTTCGAAGAGGCCTGCGAAGATCGCGCGAAAGCGTACGAACTCAAGCGGGAACTCGACCGCCTGAGTGTGTTCGACCTGTACGAGGATCGATTCCTTGACTTATTCAAGAAACCGGAATAGCCCCGCTATTGGTCACACCTCGAGCCACGAAAACCGCCGGCAATCCATTCGCCCCGGCGGCAACCAGACTGCTTTCGTTTTGCGCGAAAGCAACCATGGCATTACAGTACGACTTGTTCGGCCGCCCCATCCTAAGGCATTACGAATTGATGGTCGGAAGGATGCACTGTCAAAACGGGACAGGATGACTTGCGCACAACGTTTTCGGCAACGCTTCCCATCAACAAATGTGAGATGCCAGTCCGCCCGTGCGTTCCCATCACGATCAGATCGATGGCATTATCTTTGCCATAGCGAATGATTTCAACGAAGGGATGGCCTTCTCGTGTCGCGCGCACAATCGGATGTTGGGCTTGCCAATGCACATCAATCAGTTCCACCAGCGATGTGGCGACGTGTTGCTTTCGTTCTTCAATTCGACTGTGCGGCGGTGGCAGCGGCACTCCCGGAGCGTAAGTACTGCCGGTGTATTCCTCGAAGACATAAAGCAGGTGAAGTTCGGCGTCGAATTTCGCGACCAGGACACACGCATATTTCGTCGCGACGCTGGAGTACGGACTGAGATCGGTAGGAAGTAGGATGCGTTTTAATTCAACGGATTCCATGAGGTTCGCTCCAGTGACTATGCTGGCTGATTGATGATTCACAAACGCATCACTTCCGAAGCAATGAGATCCATGGCGCTTGTTCTCCGCTCAGTTTTCGCGTATCGATTGAGGAAATCGGTTCAGTCGCAATCCTAGCATCACTTCGATTGGATGGCTTGGACGGGAGAAGCGGCAGTTGGCGGGAGCACTCCCAAAAAACCCTCGAAGCCAACGGGAGTAGCACGTAGCGAAATCGCAACGACGCCCAGCGACGGAGCCACACTTGTCCAGGCAGGAAGCCGAGCTATGACCTCGCTTCGACGATCGCCGCTCATCGGACACAGCAGCCACTCCAGCAGTCGAATTCTAGGGTCGGCCATTACATTGCTTTTGGCCTCCACCAATTGCCGGTACGGACCGCGCCAGTTTTCGTCGACGCGGCTGAAACTTCGCAGGCTGTCCGCCTCGGACTGGTGGGAGAGCAGGAAGGTCGCAGCCGACATGAAGAGGGGACTTTTGGAAAGAGGCTTGTCAGGGTTGGCGTTCAACAAGGCTGAACGCAACCAATCGGCGTCGGTGCAAAGTAAGACGGCCCCATCGACCACGGCCAAGCTCGTGATCGTTACACCCTTCTCCTCGCCTGTGTCGAATAGGAGGGCGTGGCCCGTTGCGGTACTCCACATCACTTGTCCACCAATCTCACTGACCCGAACCGCTTCATCCCCTTGAAAATATCGCTTAAAGACCGCTCGCAATGGATCACACTCACGAACAGTCAATTGGTATAGGGCGCGAAAACCGTCCGGGTTCTGCGCAGTTCTTGTCGCTTCGTAATCGTGGACTTTGACGAAACCCGGAGTCAATCGCGGCACAATTTCCTTTTCGATATCAATTTGTGGTCCCTCGGGATCTTTCCGCACCGCCTCAAGGACATCACGAAACGCGCCTGGACTTTCCGGGTCACTGATTTCATCGAAGAGAAAACCGAATCCATCAAACCACAGACTGACATCCTGGTACATCAAAGACCACGATGCCACGGAATCCAAAACGAACGAAGGTGGATCGCGCCATACTCCCGGCAACAAGGAGGCCATTTGGCATGCCTTGGCATAGGGCTGACGCGAGTGGATCGAGTAGGCAACGTCCAGGCTCGGGCATTCTGCGGGAGACACTACCAGTACGCCGCCGATGGCCCGCAGCGCGTCGAATCCCTGGCGTTCAGCGCTCGCAAGCCAGTCCTGTCGTAGCCGGCTCCCATCCTCCGGTTTCTTCGCGATCGAGTGCGCGAGGGCCAGCGGCCGACACCAGAACCGGATTCCATGTTCGCCCTTTAAAGATTCTGACGCCCCATGAATCGCTCCTCGGTACTCTTCCAGTTGGAATAGTGACGCGCGCCGTGTTTGATTCCAGAAATGCTGCAGCGCTTCCGCCCCATTTCGCGAGCTCACCAGCGCCAACAGCCCGTGTTGCCGCAAGCTGACCGGCCGGGAGCTCCCACCAAATTCAGCAGGCAGTTGGTACAACGTGCGGCGCCCATTTGGCAGGACTTCGGTCACGAGGCTTGCTCCGCGTGCTTTAAAATAGGTCGCACTGCGCTCAAGCAATGTTTCAGCTGCCATCGTGTCTGTCTGGGAATCGACAAGGAGTGCGGCAGCGACTTCCGATTTCGCGTCGCGGAATATCAGGAAAGCCGCAGGCACGGAGAACTCCGAGACATCGGCCCAGTCGACTCCAAACCAAGGACGTATATGGAGAAGACTGGGAGAATTCATTTCGTGAAGGAGTGAATAATAAGGCTGCCAGTCAGGTGACCTGAGCATTTTCCCAATGGGTGTCGCCTGGAATCGCATCGCAGTGTCCGCAGCATTGTTCATGAGCAGGGCGAACTGCACGTCGTCAGGAATGTGGCTTTCCAGCACTGCTGAGTCTTCCTGGGCGACTCCATACCGGAGTCCCAACACAACGACGACGACCATCGTTGCAAGACTCAGCTGCCTTCGCGGACGCTGAGCCGTAGAGGTATTCGTAATTGAGGTCATCGTGTCACTCATAAGCGATTGCCGTCAGAAGGTCGAGTCGGGACGCTCGATACCCTGGTCCCCAGGCACCGAGCGACACGAGCAGCAAGCTCGCAATAACACTTAAGCCAAGCAATTGAAAGTGCCATGCGAACGGCGGCGAGTGCCCCAGGATTTGATCATTACAGAGATGCGTGACATACGCGGAGGTGAGTCCTCCGGCAGTTCCCAGCGCAATACCTAAAAAACCTAGAAGCCACGCTTCGACCAGGATCAGCCCACGCAACTGTCGCGCTGTCATGCCGATGATCCTCATCAATCCCAATTCACGAGTCTGTTCCAACACGTTGACGGAAAGTGTATTGGCAATTCCCAATCCACTCGCCAAAAACGTTACGCACACCACGGACCAAAGCGCGCCGATAATTCCATTGATCCGGCGATCGAATCGCTGTCGGCCTTCCGCATCGGAAAAGAATGCTGCGTGGTGTCGGCGGGCAACTTCACGCAATTTCGGTTCGATCGACACACGAGCAGCCGGCTCGGCACTGACCGAATAAAAATCGGGCAACCCCGTCTCAAAACGTTTCTCCGCGGCGCGGCGATCCAGATACAGAGCCATGCCTCCTTGAAAATAGTCATTTGCCAGAGCACCGACTAGGAAGCGATGGGCGCGGCCGTTCAATTCGATTAGCAGGCTGTTGTCGGGGCGGAGGTTCAACCGCCGGGCCAAAACCGTCGACAGAATGGCTTGGCCCTGTGTCAGCGAGGTTCGGGCCTGACTATCTGTGGAACCGACCAATTGCAGTGGCAGTGGAACTCCGACCGGAAAATCCCGCACAATACAAATGACTGGCTGATCCCCAGCGCGTCCCGGCAACAAGCGGATCGTATCGATGCTTTTTACTCCTGGAATCGTTGCCAAGGTTTCCCGTAATGGATCTTCCAGCCCGGGCGCTGACGACAAGAACGAAGACAATGGCTGCAAGAAAAAGTCGCCAACAAAAGTGCGGCGATACCAGTCACGGATATCGTGAACGTTATTCAAGATGCCATGCCCGAGACCGATCGAGCTATTCAGCGCCACGACAATCACACCCGCCGTTAGTCCCGTACGGGTTTGGCAACGGAGCAACTGTTCACATCCCAACTGCGCCGCCCACTGGAACCGCCCGCGGACCAGCCACGCCGCCGCTCGCAGAATCGGACGCAATACCAAGGGCGTCCACAGGACATAGGCGACCAGCATCAGGATCGCTGTCGGGATGGCAGCCAGCGAGGACAACCACCGAAGACTAACTGCGAGCAAGCAGACACCGCCCAACAGCCATGCCAGTGCGCCTCCTACGACGCTGGGCCAAGGAAATCGCTCGTACCCGGCGAGCTCCGTTTCCCGCATCCCCTCCGCTGGAGAGATGCGGCGGGTTTGTCGCGCAGGAATCCAAGCCGCCGCCACGCCTAACAACGGACCACTGACTAGCGGCACCAGGATGGGCATCCAGCTGAGAGTCAGAGCAGGGATCTGTGTTGCCAACACTTCCTCAATGCCGCGCGCGATTCCCCACCCAACCGCATATCCCAGCGGGACTCCCAGTAGCGCACCAGCCGTCCCCGCTACGAAGGCTTCGGTCATTACCAACCTCTCAACTTGTTGCGAAGTCGCTCCCAGACAACGCATGATGGACAGCTGGCGACGACGCTCACTTACGTTCATTCGCACGGTATTAAGCACGATGAACACTGCCACCGCCATGGCCATAGTGCAGGCCATCGTCAGCGCCAGGTCGGCGGACCGCATCAACTCTTCCGCGAGTCGAATTCGACCCTGAGGTAGTTGGACAATTAACGGCGAAGGAATCCGCGAAGCCACATCTGCCTTAATCTGTTCGCGAGTCGCGGTTGACCGCAGATCCAGCCGCAACCGATCGATCTGACCGCGAAGATTGAACAACTCTTGTACGGAGGCCAGCGGCATCACCAGGCCGGCGCCGCTCGCAAACTGCTCAAGCGAATCCTGTTGAACGAGCCCCACAACTTGAAGTTTGCGGAGTCCGCGGCGAGTCAGCAGGGTAACCGAGTCGCCAACCTTGACCTGCAACGCATCCGCAAGCGCGGCGGAAATCCAGACCTCATTGTTGTTCTTTGGCAGTGTCCCGGATTGAAGCCGCAACCGTCTGACGACCTCCGCGCGATCCAGTGCGGTACCCACGACGATGACACCAGCGCGCTGCTCGCGCAGCCGCAGCAGCGACGTGCGAAAAATGAGCGGGATAACCGCTTCAACGCCTGCGACCGAAGATAACTCAGGAACATCCTTAAATCGAAAGCGTCCTCCCTGCTCGCTGACGATTTCCAACGCCGGGGGGCCTTCCAGCGCGGCCGACATGTCTTGATAGGCCTGGCGAGCGGATGCCGAAGCGAGCATTCCACCAAACGCGGCAGCCGTTCCGATAGCGACACTGGCCACAGTCAGCAAGAAACGGCTCGGCCGTAGTTTCCATTCATGAATCAGTAACTCCATCGCCAGACCAGGCCTCATGACGCCGCCTCCAACTCCGCCCGGAACAGATGGCTCTCCTCTTCGACGATCCTTCCGTCACGCATGAAAATCATGCGGTCCGCTGCAGCGGCAATCGAACGGTCATGTGTTACGACAACGACCGTTTGGGATCTTTCGGCTGCGAGACGACGAAACAGTTCCACAATATGTTGACCGGTCTCTGTATCCAGCGCGCCGGTAGGCTCGTCGCCGAGAATCACCGCGGGGTTAATGACCAACGCTCGCGCAATGGCAACCCGCTGGGCTTCACCACCCGACATGTCGCTCGGGCGATGGTGCGCACGATGGGCAATGCCGGCGCTTTCCAACGCCGCGAGTGCTTGTGGAATCGCTGCTCGACGGCTCACTCCGTCCAGCCGCAAGGGTAGCGCTACATTGTCCACGGCTGAAAGCGTGGGTAATAAGTTGATCTTCTGAAATACAAACCCGATTCGCCGGCGACGCAAGATGCTCCGCTGGGCGTCATTAAGCAGTCGCAAATCCTGACCTTCCAGGATAATTCGGCCCGTTGTCGGTGGTTCGATTCCACCCAGCAAGTGGAGCAGCGTACTCTTGCCAGATCCGGAAGGTCCCATGATGGCGACGAATTCGCCTCGGGGAATTGACAGGTCAACTCCACGCAATGCCCGCACTTCGCTGGCGCCGCTGCCAAAACTCTTCGTCACCCCTTGTGCTTGCAACACCATTTGTGAGTCGCCTACGAAGCTTGAGGTATCAACAACACCTTAGCATTCGGGGTCTTCGTCCATTCTCTTGAGTGTCGGTACGTCAAATTCGTCCATCGCGTTCACAAGTGCT
>CAZFLF010000218.1:0-8682 GCA_964519825.1 uncultured Pirellulaceae bacterium
TACGCTCCATAGAACGACACGGTCGTCGAATCGTTATGCAATTCATCCAGGCTGACCTGGAACTCGGCCACCACGTGCCGCACCACCGCGAGAATAAACTCGGGGCCGGCGCCGTCGAACATACGATCCAGGCACCTTCCCAAGCGGTCATCTTGAAGCATCGACAATTCGTCGTGGTACAGGTCCAGCAGATCAGGCGCGAAATGCGTACTCCAATCTCCCACGCCGTAAATGGGTTCACGGGACACGAGGATGTTCCGCACCAGCACCAACAACGCGCGCGTGGTGGGAAGTTCGACGCGTGGATCATCCGGAGGCAAGTGTTGGCGCAGCAACTCTTCCAGCTTCATCCGCCGCAGGAAATAGTTGATGAGCGGCAATGCGCCCACCTGATACGTCCGCAGCTTGACTCCATCGCCACGGGCCTCGTGTCCCGATTGGACGGGGCGTTTTCGGACCCACGACCTCGAGCCCGCGAATCTGACCGACGTTGCCCTTTCCCCGAACGAGAAGCCATTGCGCGCACCTCCTTGCCAGAACAACATAGATTCCACGCCGGGCGCACGCACGCGCCCGCGGCGCACCAAGGATTCGCGTCGCAAAGTGTCCAGGAAAGGGAGAAAAAAATCCCGTTGCGACTTAAGAAAACGGGCGATGACGTAAGTCGCGCGGTGCAGAACTTACGTCCATGGTCCTCACTGTAAGTTTTTATCACACGCACGCGGCGGACCGGACAAAGCTTGCCATATCGCGCGACAGAGCGAAAGAATCTTCGCAACTACGAGCAGGACGGAGAAATGCGTCGGCGAGCTGGATCACGAGATACCAGTCAGATCCGCCGCGCGATTGCCTACACATGCCGGAATGAAATGAAAGCCGGCTCGCAGGCCGCCGCAAGTTCAAAGATATTTAGCAAGCGACCTGCGGAAAGTAGGATTAATGCGTTGGCTTTGACGTTATTTCAGCTGCCGTCATCCAGTCGAGAGCGATTCCCGCAAGACGCATGAGTTCTCGACATGAAAATCGGGCGTCACAAAACGTATGAGAATCTGGGACGAGCCCGGCGGGCATCAAACGGTGGATTTATGACGTGTGTCATGCCCGACGACCTGACCATCTACATGCAATAGTAACCACTCGTCGAACGGCCAAACTAGCCCAACCACATATACTGGCCTGCATCGCGAAACAATGCACGCGTACTAACCATGCCAAACATTGACATCGGAGTATTCGTCGATCCTTTTCTCCAACGTTCCATTTGCAGGTCACACAGAATCATGGTCTCGCGTTCCGGTGAGACAAGTCCAAATAGCGGCTTTTCCGCAGAAAACCTGGGATGTCCCGTCACCAATGCCCACTGCCACCCTGCAGAATCACACAGCGCCTGTCCCCATAGAATTCCAAAAGCCCAATCGAAGCTCATTTCATCAAAGCCGTCAGGGAATTGATTCGTCTGCCTAAACTTGTCAACCTGAAGCGAGACCGCGTTGACCATTTCATCGGGATTGCACTTGCCATATTCAAGCCCCACATATTTACATACGTTTCGTAAATCTTCCAACAACCGACTCTGTTCATCGTTTGTTAGTGATCTTTCAGTTGGCTTTTTCATTTGTACCCTCCCCTTATCAAAAGACTGATCAGTGTGCAGTTGGCATTGTGCGAGCACTCATGCCATGCGCCCTCGAGTCAGAGTCGCGTTTTGCCTTCAGTCCCACCAGTTCTCGCCACTTTTTCGCTACTTTGGTCCAATCGGAATAAATCACGAACTCGTTGAGCATCAATCGACCACGGCAGTGTGGACATTCCAAGGAATGTGGCATCTGCAAGGAGTCCACTTCGAACCAGGATCGACAAAACACACACCCAATGCCCACTCGGGTTGGCGAACCTGTTTCTCCCAAGGACCATGCGGTAGCCGTTGGCGGGTGGAATGGCATATTCTCTAACTGCAAGAGGCGCACCCGGCCGCTGGCATCTCCGACGGCGAGTGCCCGCCCATCCGGCCGCCATGCTGCCACGGCCTTCGCGCCCAACCAATACTTGCATTCGAGTACCTCTGATTTACTGTCCCAAATGCACAGCAATCCATCCTGCGAGATAGATGCCACACGAGTGTTATCCGGCGAAAAGCCGCAACAAACGACAGCGTCATGGTGGTCGAATCGACAAATCGGAGAACTCGAAGCAATCTCCCACAGAATCACCGATTTATCTGAAGAACCGGAGACACAACATCTACCATCCGGTGAGAAATCGCAAGAATTGACAGCGCCCGAATGTCCGGCAAAGTTCGCGAGTTGGTCGCCCGTTGTGGTGTTCCACAGTCTTAGCGTGCCGTCCGCCGAGGCAGATAGAACACTACGACCATCTGGCGAGAAGCAACACGATAAGACAATAGCACTATGAGCCAGCACCGTCCTAATGGGCTCAGTCGCTGCTTGATCCAAAAAGGTAAGTACCCCTTGTCCTTCCTGCAGGCTACCGCCTGCAAGGATCAGAGTTGCGTCGGGAGAAAATCGGCACGTCGCCACCGTGCCTTTGATTGGCAAAGAATTGCTTCGCGAACCTGTGATCGCATCCCTCACAAATAAGTGGCCCCAATACTCGGACATTAGGATTTTTTCTTCATCCCCAGAAAACGCGCAATCTCTTATCTCTCCCAGGATGACATGCGGCCAGTAAGGGTCGGATTCGGCGAGATCGGTTAATCTCGCTCCATTAGACCCATCCCACAGTATAAGTGCGCCACTGTTGCGTGTACCTGCGGCCGTCAAGAAGCGAATGCCCGATGGCGAATAGGCACATGCGGAAACCGGACTCTTGTGAGGTTGAATGCTCCCTGAGTTAGACCCAATATCCCACAATATGAGATATCCATCCGGCGACCCCAGAAGAACTGCCGAGCCGTCTGGCGAAAAACCACAAATGGTGGTCTTGTCAGAAGTCGTTGCGACCTTCCGGAGCTCGAGTCCTGTTATGGCGTCCCAAAGCCTGGCGGTGTGATCCCAAGAAGCGGTTGCAATAACGGCTCCGTCTGGTGAAAAGGAACTGCTTGTCACTGAGCCCTCATGGCCCGCAAAGGTCATCAACTCCGCCCGAGTCGCAATATCCCAGACCCTAACAGTGCAATCGTGGCAAGTGGCAACAAGTCGGTTACTATCAGGCGAAAAGTTGCACGAGAATACAGCGTCGCTGTTTTCCAGCACCGCAATCACTTCTCCATCGCGAGAATCGAACAGGACCACAGATTTTCCAACAGCGCACGCTATCATCAAGCCATTTGTTGAGAATTCGCACACCAGCGCTACAGGACTCACTCCCCACTGATCCAGCCGTTTGATCCACTTCACCGTTCCTTGGCTGTCGCACATTATCAAGGTGCCTTGGAACGTGGAAATCACTATTCTCATGCCACTCGGGGAGAGAGCGTAAGAGCGCACTTCCATGCCGGTTAGCGAGAATTCCGCAACCTGCAATGCTGTTTGGAAGTCCCAGATGGCGACGGTAGTATTGGATCCACTAGTACTTCTTGTTGCGACACGTCTGCCATCGCAGCAAATGCGAAAGTCAGCAATTCGCCTCGCTTGCTTGGCGATGCAAAGTGTTGGCCGACCAGTAGATAGTTCAAAAAGGCTTAATTTGTCATCATCTGCATTCGAAAGGATATGGCGATTGTCGGGGAGACAAACGCCTTTGGTTCCTGGAAATCTTGCCCTCCAAGGAACGTCAGAAGATTCTAGGACATCGCTCATCCATGGATACCCTCCGACCTGCAACAGGTCGATTGCCCGACGTCGGAGTGAGGGAGAGCTTGATGGGTCTGCAGCTAGCTGAATCGTCAGTTCAGGATAGAGTGCCAATACGTGCCTTTGTGCTCGAATGAACTTATCGAACTCTTGAAGAATATCTTTCTTGTCCCTCGTAAGAACACTAGACTCAATTGCCGCTTGGACATCATCTACTAGATCGTAGCTCATTCCGGCTTTACACTTGGCTTCAATGAATCGCAGCTCACAAAGTGTAGATTCGAGTTCCAAAGCCAATCTTCCAGAGATCAGGTGAAACGGGAGTTCCGCAAGACCTCGTGGACTCTCGCCTTTCCAGCTGTGATTCTTCTCCGGGTCGGCTTGGTCTTGGAAGTAACCGGCCAGCTGCGCGTGAGCGGCTTGGCGTTGAACGTCTGTTTTCAGCCACAGCTCGTCCGCCGCGGTGCGGAACTGGCCGTGGTAGAAGTCGAGTAGTTCGCCACGGCGCATCAGGTAGGGGCGTAGCAGGTGCAGAAGCGAGGCAACGTTGCCCTGTTGGTCGCCTGCGTCGAGCAGGTCGGCAAGCTCGCGCCGGCTTAGTCCATAGCGGCTAGCGCCCAACAGCGCGGCGAAACGAGAAACCAGTTCGCGTCCCAACCGCCGCCCTGACGCGTCGCGAAAGCCATCATCGTTTTCCAGACGCTCCAGAATCCACGCGAAAAGTTCATGTGTCGTGGGCGGCAATTCGGCGATGCGGCTGGTGATCTCCTCGTAGGTCCCCAGCGTGCGAAGTTCTTCCAGCGCGGCTAGCAAGTATAGCGGCGTGCCCGCGTCGCTCTTGGATAGCAGGGCGGTGCGTTGCGTGTCGCTCAAGGTCTTGCGGTAGCGTTTCCTGAATTGCTCGATAATCGCCTCGCCGTCGACTGTCGTGAGCGGTTGTAACCCGATCTCGCGCGGCTTGTCGGAGCGGCGTCGTAACTCCTCTAGCACCGGACCGTCGAGCACGGAGAGGATAACTCGGACATTGGCCGGCAGTTCCTCCGGAAGCCAGCGCAGATTGGCGGAATGCGAGGTGGGGTCGAACTGGTTGACCGCGTCGAGCAAGATCACCACACGTATGCGATTGCTTGCTTGCCGCAGAAAATCCGAAATCGCGTCATGGAGTTTTTCGGGGTCGTCGGGGACTTCGGCGGTGATGTAGGGGCAGCCTGCCTTGAGTTCGTAGCAAAGCCGCTGCAGCGTGCGGCGCATGTCGGTCGAGCCGTGACTCGCGCCGACGAAGTGACGGATAAGTAGGGTTGATGGTTGGTTATTGATAGTTGCGTGCTGACTGAGATGCGAGAGCAGGGCCGACTTGCCGCTGCCGGGTGCGCCGGTGAGGCAGACGTACCCGTTGTCCCCAGTGCCGCTCGCGTGGGCGAGCAGTTCGTTCAGCACCGTGTCGCGACTACCGCACACGAAGCGTTTGCTGTGCTCCTCGACAAATGCCTCCATCGCTGCATTTTCCTCGGCAAATTTCTCTTCGTCCGTGTGCGACTCGGCATGCTCCGGCGCAACGCCAAACTGCGCGGTCACACTTGCAAGCAAGTCGCTGTAAACCAGCTCGCCAAATTCCCTGAGCTTGATAATGCGGCTTGTGGCAGCATCCCATTCGCAGGGGTATTCGCGCCAAGGCAGCGGGTGTACTTCCTCGCGTCCCGGGGCCACGAGCACACGGCCACGGGTGGCAGGGTCTTTGATTCTAGCTTTGATGGCTTCGAGGAAGCTTGCAGCCGGGCTACCAGCCAGCTCGCGGTAGTTTTTGGCATCGGGTTCAGGGATTGCGTTGGTTGCAAGATCGTCGCGGAAGTAAAAAAATCGGAAGGCTGGCTTCTGGAGTTTGTCGAGCGCCCCGTATTGAATCTCGGATGCGGTAATGGATTGTTGAGCGCCGTCAAGCCCGGCACGCTGCAGGACATCCACGGCGATTTCTCCCCGGGCGTTGAAGGCCGCAACCTCCAAGTTGGTTTGAGGCTTCTCCTTGAGACGGTAAGTTCTCTCCCCGTTGACTTGACGATAGAGGGACCGCAACGCGTCCCTTTCGCCTGGAATTAACGACCCAACCACGCTGGTGCCCGCAAGCACTCGGTCAAGAAAGCCCGCTGGAATAAGCGTAGGCGGCGGCACCCAGCCGAATCGACCACCAAGGATGCAGATGAATCGCGGGTGGCAGTTGTCTATTTCGTCCATGCACAGGTCGAACGCGTCCTGATCGCTGGTGACACCCCAACGTAAGTCCACGTCTTCAAAATGGATTCGGAATTTGAGCAATTCCTCACGCAGGCGTGGGAAGACAAATCGCACCAGCCAGTCCCGCTCCGCCTGCATGTCGCGGAAGGTCGAAGAGATGAAGACGCGGACGGTTTTCCAGGTGCCAGCCATTACCAGGTGCCCGACAGTTCTATAATTGACACCACAACTCAGGAGTGCTTGCGGCAACTGTATTGTGGCACTCACAGCTCAGCAAGCAGTTCATGGTGCGAACAATGTGAACAAATGCTGTGTCACAGAAAACCTTCGTTTGATCGGTCGCGTCGCTTGGACGATTTGGCCCGCGTCGTTCGGAGTTGTCGACCCGACAAATGGCACGAGTTCGGGACACAGCTATGCGACACAAAAAGCTCCGGCGACGGTACTGTACGGGCCTCTTGCAGAAAAATGAGCAGACGGTCAAACGAATTGCTGAGCCTGTTCCTTTACTCGGAAATATTCCTTTCGAAAAGCCGCGGCTTGTAGTCCGTCGACGTCCAGAAACAGTGTATCGCGGCCTGTTCTACTTCCCTTGATATAGTGAGAAAAAATTGTGCGCGTTTCGTCGAGCAACGTCATCCTGAGTGCTGGCCGTTCATCGTAAAGCCAGCATGTCAGCTGGACGGGGGAGCGAATATTGCGCAGGTGATCTGCAACTGCCTGAATTACCTGAAGATTTGAACCGATCTCCTCCTCTAGGAATCCGTTTGGTTTGTCTTTGTAACTCGCCAGTTCGAATTCCCGGACGATCGGTGAATCAGGACGAAGCATCAGAATCTCAACCTTAAATGCTTGACCTTTTCGAGCAATCGTTCTCCAGAACGCGCCGTCGTAAAACACCTTTTCACCAGATATAACTAGGATCCGAACTGTAGATACCCGACTGAGGGCCTGAAACAAAGTCGAATTGAAGGCATCAATGCCCACAAACAACGTGCCAAGTTTTGTCTTATGTACTTGAGGATCGTCAAATACTGATGACTCATGCCAGCGGCGATCACTTACACGGCGTGCTGCATCCTCGTAAAGGAATCCGGGCGTGTCTCCATCTGGCAAAGTCGATTTAATTGTCAGCTGTCTCACCGACGGAAAGCGGTCGGGGGCTACTTGGCCCAATATGAATCGGATTAGCTCGCGGACCGTGGGCTCGGAACGTCGCCAAAATGGTGACCCATGCTTTTCCGAACTTATTCCTATACTTTCCTCGATTAGCGCGCGGGAATTCTCAAGAGAGACGTCTGTCAACGTTATGCCTAGACGCGGCGCGTTCTTGCGCGAGACCACAATAATTTCTTCAACAGACAGCGGTACATTTGCTTCGTTGAGATACAAGTCAGTAAGTCCCACTGGCAGCAGTGAGTAGAATAATCTTACTAGTTCCTGACGCTTCTCCGCGTTTTCTCGATGAGCAGCAAATGTGTGAGTCAGATCAGTCGAACGGTAGAGGTGACGTGCGGCGTCCCACATGAAACTTAAAAGCTCACCGCGTATCGGTATTACTGACAAATCGCCGTCACAGACGCACAGATATGCCATGTCCGCTGCAAGCAGCTTCCATGGCCTTGAACCCGTCACGTCGAAAGTGATCGTCTGGTCGAGAAACTGTTTTGCGAGGACATTACTGTAGGGAGCACGAATCCCGAGAAGGTGATGAATTAGTGCCGTCCGGCCCACGGACTCAATGTTGGGTTGACTGTCGCGCCCCGGTAGGATAAGAGTGATTCGTGCTTCGCGCGAAAGGGCAGCACAGATGCAATCCAGTAAAGTGACTTTTGGCTGCACTACGGGCAACAGCGAGCCTGATTTGAAAGTTGCGAGATGAGGTGCTGCGACAAAATTCTCGACCCTTTCTTGATACGATCTTCGAGATTCCTTCGCAGCATCACTGAAGACCGGGCTGGGCGGCTGGCTCTGTAGCGGACCATTAAGCGAAGCGTCAAGTGGATCGAGACGTGCCAGCAGTCTCAATAGAGCAGCGGCGATAGTGGATAGGTTGTCAGTCGATTCCATTGATATGCCCTGCGTTAGTCTCAGCCCGTAAGGAATATCAGTGTTGGGGGTTTTGCCATCTAGGTAAACGGGAATAATCCGGTGTTTGTCTTTATCTTTTCTTGCCATAGCAATTGCGTTGGCAATTTCATCTCGTTGGTAGTACGCTGCGTCAGTGTGATTAGAGACCAAAACGACAGTTATCCATGAGTGGTTTTGGGCTTGCGCTAATTCAGAATCCCAATTATCGCCAAGTTGTAAAACGCGAGAATCCAGGAAAACACGCGCCCGTGATCCGATCAGTGCGTAGAGATTCTCTGCTAATTCTTTGTCTGCACCCGCATGTGCGATAAAGAAGTCCCATTTGTAGTCTTTTCTGGCCATTATGTTGGCTCCGAAACTGTAACGACCACCCATTGAATCACGTATTCCGCCGCCTAGTGGGAGGAGGTCACAGCAATGTGGCCCCTATCCCGATCTTTGTTAGTGGCCACTTGTCACATCGGAATAAGCACTACGGAACTCTGCTACCATTTTCTCTTGAAGTTCCGTCGCATTGCGGTAGATCACGGTTCGCCAGTTGCGAACGTCAAATTCAAGCCTCGTCAGCAGAATCTATGGGTGGATTCCGGTTCGGGTAGGGCTCCGAGGC
>CAZFLF010000219.1:0-8668 GCA_964519825.1 uncultured Pirellulaceae bacterium
ATAGGTTCTGGCGCAACTCCTTACATCTCCCACACGGTGCGATATGCGCCGGTTTGTTCAAAGTACTGCACCAGTCGCAAATAGAACGGATGTCGCGACACGGTCGCGCTGTCGCCAATGACGATCAGTTTCCTTCGTGCGCGCGTGAATGCCACATTCATACGCCGCACATCGGCAAGAAAGCCAATTTCGCCCTCCGGGTTTGACCGCACTAGCGAGACCACGACCGCTTCCTTCTCCCGCCCTTGAAAGCCGTCGACCGTATCGACTTCTAAGCCCGGAGCGGATAACCGCTCGCGCAGGCACCGTACTTGCGCGGCATAGGGGGCAATCACCGCGATGTGTGGGCCTGACAAGCCCGCTTCGGTTAGCTGCTCCACGCAACGGCAAACCACGTCCGCTTCCTGGGGATTCCACCGGCTCTCACCGTTCGGCTCTAGTTCCTCGTCGTAGCTGGCTCCCGCGGTATCAAAGAACACCAGAGGCGACGTGGTCCACTCGTTAGCGGTCACTCCCGGTAACTCCGACAATAAATGTTGACGAACGGTTGAGTCAGCGATCAATGAGCCGTGGTAAAACTCTTCCGACGAGAATGCCATGATTTGCTCATGCATGCGATATTGGATTGTGAGCTGTCGCGACAGGCGCTCGGCGTCCACGTCCATGAGCCGTTCGAGCAGACTTACCGAAAATCCCTCTCGCTCGGCTTCGGTCGACATGACCGTTGGGGGCAATTGTCGGTGATCTCCGGCCAGCACGAGCCGCTCACTTCTCAGTAGCGGAATCCAGCAACCCGGCTCAGTCGATTGGCACGCTTCGTCGATAACAGCGAGATCAAACAGCCGCTGACCGAGGATTTCGCTATTCAATCCCGTCGTTGTCGCGCAGAGCACACTCGCCTGATCCAGGATTTGCTGCACGGCCATCGACTCGATTCGCCGGGCGTCGGCGAGCAACTGCCTGGCTTCCGCGCGCATCTCCTGCTTCGCGCCCGGCGCCGGCTTGGCGCGAGTGTACTTCGCTGCCGCGTCGCGCAGCGAATACGCCTCTCGTACGAGCTTGTGAGCCAACTTCACATCGGGATGCCGTTCCACCAACAGGTCCAACGTATGATCGCGCAGCTCGGGGAGGACTCGTGCGGGATGCCCCAGCCGCACGGCCTTCTCACCGGCTGCCAGCAGGCGTTCAAAGATATTGTCCACGGCCAGATTACTCGGCGCACAAGCCAGAACCTTTTCGCCGCGCCGCACCGCTTGCTGGATCAATTCGACCACCGTTGTCGTCTTGCCGGTTCCCGGCGGGCCATGCAACACGGCCACATCCTGAGCCGACAGCGCAAATGCCACGGCACGCTGCTGAGCCTCGTTCAAGTACCGATTGAACGGTGACAACGGTTGTTCCGCGGAAAACCGGGGCGGCTTCTCGCCCAACAAAACCGAGCGCAACTGCGCCAACCGGTCTCCACTCGCATTGCGCGCCCGTTCCAGAGCAGATCGCTGTCGCTGTCGCGACACTTCATCGCTCGATTGATCGAGCCGGAACAATGGCCGCTCACCGACCGGTTCCGGCGATTGGGCCAGCGCAACCTGGATCGTGGCGTCATTCCGGTCGCTGACCACACCCCGCCAACCTGCTTCCGACTTCGATCGTTGCTCGGACAGCACTACCGGCGAGCCCACTCCAAGGCGAGTCCAGGGGAGAGATCGATTCAGATCCCGCTTGGCGAGCGTGACCAGTACGCGATCACCGAGTCCCAGGAACTCGTCGCGCAACACCAGGTCAACCAAGCTGGTCCCCGATTGCTCGGCAGCTTTCGGATCGCGACGTCGAGTGTCACGTAAAAGTTGTTCGGCCTCAGCGGAGGCTTCCAAGGCCAGCATTCGGAGCAACCGCGTAAAGTGCTCCTCGTGATCCCGCGATGCCGGTGTCCGTCGCAAGGTGGACCCGCCGCCGGTCGACTCCGCTGAACGAGCGCGGATGAACTGATTGCCAAGAGTCGTTCCGTCGAGCGACTTCACCAACCGCGCCAACCACGATGCGGGAACCTCCACCGTTGCGGTTCGCCCTTTCAGTTCAATCGCTCCGATCTTTAGCCGGTCGAGCTGGCCGATCTGCTCCAATAATCGAACGATCGTCCCCTTGTTCGTTTTTGGCGGCAACGCGTCGAGATGCAATAGCGATGTGTCTTCAAGCATGGCTTCGCGGGGCGATGTTGCGGCGTGGAATCACAGCGGGTCCTCCGATCCAGGCGCGAACAGCATCGCTCTTCCTCGCGCAAAGTCGTTACCCAATCCAAAATGGATTCTGGGCAGCCCAACCCATTCAAGCAAGCGGGTCGACAGTGGAGTTCTCACGAGACTCGAGATTGAATCCACCGACGCGTGCACCGGTCAAATCTTTTCTTCCGATTCCTGAGTCGCGTTTCGCACTTTTGGAGTGCTGCGACTTGTCACAGCTTTAGGATTTTTGCTATACTTCTTAAGAGTGGTGTGGGGGATACAATTCCACCGGTGTTTCGTGTGAATTGGGAGGACTACTTCCATGATTAAGCTTGTATCGGTCGGGTGCGCGCTACTAATTTCTGCTCTGTGCGCGGGGCAGGAACCGGTTGATTTGTTCCCAGATGTGCCGGCCTATGCTTCGGGGTTTGTCCGGATCGGTGCTTGGAACGTGAGGCATCTCAACGTCGAACCGAATTCCGAAGATTTTTTCGCGGGACGCGACCGAGAAGAAGATTTGGCGATCTTGACAGCCAGCTTCGCGAAAGCAATACGCGACTTGCAACTCGATCTGCTCGTATTGGTCGAAGTTCAGCCTCGGGTCGGTGAGCCGGACCGGTTGCGGCAGATTCTGCTAGACCTCAATGGGGCTGATGGTGATCATTGGCGTTCTGACGTAACGCACCTTGAATATGACGAGCCGGAAGATCCGTACGGGAATCTGCAGTTCGGGTTGCTCTGGAATACGGCGCGCGCGGTGCGGATTGATCCGGCAAAGAACCGCGTATTGGAGGAGTTGCGACAGCCTCGCTCGCCGACGAGTGGCCCGCTGCGGAAGGAGCAACGCGCACCGTGGCTGATTCCCGTGACGGTTCAGACATCGGAAGCGCAGCGGCTAGAGTTCGACATGCTGGCTCTACACTTGAAATCGGGCGGTGCGACTCCTCAAGCGGCTGAAGTCGACGCAATCACTCGCTTCATCCGCGGGCACCAAATGCTCGCCTCGCGACGCCATCTCATCGTGTGCGGCGACTGGAACATCCGACCAGACGAGGAAGATCAGGGACGCGGCCGACCACGGCTGTTGAAAATGACGATTCCCAACGGACGGGAAGGCCTGATGCGAATCTTGACGGTCGGAGAGATCGGTCCCGACCTCACTGAGTGGGAGCAACTGGCGGATCGGATCGGAGAACTCTCGCGATTCCCAGCCATTTCGAAAATCCTGCCCTATTCCCACATTGGTCTGCGTGCCGAAGCCTATGACTCATTACTCGACCATCTAGCGATCTCGCGGACCTTAGACGAATTGTTCGATCATCCGCTGGAGGTGCACCTGGCCAGTGGGCGACGAGACCTGCGACCCGGCATCGAAATCGTTACGCCGCTGGTTCCCCACGCGGACTACCTTCATTTCACGGACCACCTGCCTATCGTGCTCACCTTGCGAGTCGACAACGTCGCCAGTGACAGGCCAGCCCCGCGCGTGCAAATCGTGGCCGTCGAGCCAAATCCGATTGGAGATGAATCCCAGGCAGAGCGAACCGTGCTGCGAAACTTGTCGGCGGGATCGATCGACTTATGCGGTTGGAGAATCCAGGACTCTGCGGGAAACTTCTGGAGGCTGGACCGACAGGACAGCAACCAGGCGAATGGTCGTCTAGCTCGCGGTCGGACGGTTACGATTCGCCGTCGCGGCCGACCCATGACGCTGAGCAACTCGGGCGACACGATTGCGCTATTCGACTCGGCAGGAAACCTGGTCGAAACGAAAACCTTTGGTCCAACCAAGACCGGTGAGATTGTCCGGACAGAATGATTTCTCAGTTTAGCTCGGCGCAGTTAACGGATCGCCGTTATCTTCCGGCCCGATCTCTAACAAGAAAGGAGCCACTTTCTTGGCCCACGTTTTCGGACTGGGGTAAGACGATGCGCTGTCGCCAAAGCAACTCCGCAACATATCCGTGTCGATAATGCCGGGGTTCAGCGGTATCGCGGCCATTCCGTACGGAAGTTCGTCGGCTAACGCCCGCGTGAGACCTTCGATTGCCCACTTGCTTGCACAATACGGCGCGACCTGCGGTGAAGTCGAACGCCCCCAACCGGAGCTGAAATTCACGATCACGCCGGAGGCTCGCTGGACCATAGCCGGCACGAAATAGCGCATCACGTGATAAACACCTTTGACGTTCACGTCGATGACTCGCGCGAAATCCGCGACGTTCGTTTCCCATAAGGCATTGTTCGGACTGATCACGGCAGCGTTATTCAACAGCAGATCGGGGGGACTGCCTTCCACCAACACGCGTCCGGCCCATTTTTCCACTTGAGATTCGTCGGCCACATCCACGACATCGAACCGATGAGGAGCCCCATGCCGAGCCGACAGATTGCGGATTCCGTCGAGGGACCGAGCACAGCCCGTCACGGTGTGTCCGAGTTGGATGAACTCCTCGGTGAGTGCCAATCCCAGCCCACGGCTGACGCCGGTGATCACAATGTGACGTGAGTCGGTCATCGGAGTTTCCTAGCACGCGTACGTTCGGAAATACTAGTCCTGCAGGCCTATTGTTGGTCAATGACTCCCCAGCGGGGTCCACCGCAAACAGTTTGAACAGACAATCGCACATCCGCCCCGGATTCGCAAGCATGGAGATACTCGCGCCCGGTTGGACTCCAACGCTAGCAGCGACTAAGCTAATAGCGAATTCATAGTCCGTTTGACCGCAATTATCCCGCCATTGGTTTTCGCTGCGTCTGGCATCATCGATAGCCGAGACTGCGCCAGTATCGCTTGCGAGTCAATCCTCACACCTGTTTCACCGGAGATTACACGATGCGTAGTAGTTTTACGATTGCCTTGCTGAGCGCGCTCAGCTTGACCGCTTTCACGAACGAGGTCGACGCCGGCCGTCTCTTTGGTCGCGTTTGGGAGCGGCGCAGAGCCGACTTGCATTCCGAACTTTCAGCGGAAGTTTCGTCGGAAGTCAGCGCAGAGGTGGCATCGGCCGAACAAAGAATTGATGCTGGCTTGACCGCTCAGATGCAAGCCGGAATTAAGAAGCTTAATGAAAACGTAAATGGCGAACTGGCAAAGCTGCAACAGCAGGCTAAGGACCAAATCGCGGCTGAGTCGAAGCGTCTGCAGGAGCAGGTTAGCGCCGAAGTCGCCAAGCTTCGTACTGCCGCCGAAGCCGCCGTTGCTACCGAATCTAAGAAGTTGCAAGATTCGGTCGCAGCCACTTCCAAAGCATCGCGCGAGGAGTCCGATAAGCGGATGCAAGAAGTCGTGGCGAAGTTGAATGGTGATCTGGACACCGGACTGAAGGGTCAATTCGACAAGCTCCGCGGAGAAGTCAAGGAGCTTGTGAAATCGGAAGTTGCCTTAGCCCTTCCCAAAGAACTTCCGGGACCGTCGCCCGAGAAGGGCAAAGATACGCCGCCGAAGGAAACGCCGGCTAAGACGAATCCGCCAGAAGTCAAGCAAAAGAAAGAGGAAGGCCAAGAGAACAAATAGCGCCGCAAGGGCCAACCAGATTCTCCCAAACCCGACCTGGAACCCAGTTCGGGTTTTTTATTCACGACCCCAAATCGCGACCATCGCTTGGTCATTGGTCATTGGGATTTGGTCATTCATTAGTCATTAGTGCTTAGACCTTAGGCATTCGCTGTCAGTGCGCACGCCTATGGCTTACCGTTAAACCGCCCTCATGGCTCCTGCGGCGGTAAGATGTCCGGTTCAATTTGGTATCCCTCCGCCAGCGCGTTGGTCATGTTAAACAACCCCACAATCGCCAAGATTTCGCCCAGCGTTTCCGAGTCCACACCTTGTTTGACCAACGCCGCAGTGTGTGAATTGACGCAGTAGGCGCAGCCATTGGTGGCCGAAACGGCCAACGCGATGATCTCGCGCGTGCGGGCATCAAGCTTCGATTCGCACCCGGATTGCTCAGGATGCATCCAACGTCGCAAGTTGCTCCACACCGCTTCCAGCAAGTCCGGATTCGTGGCCAGCGTCCGCCAAAAGTTTGGGACCTGGTCAAGGTTCTTGGTCCGCCGAATGTCCGCGAACACAGCGGCGACACGCGGAGAGGCTTCGGCTTCGGAAATGGGTCGTACCGTTGCGATGCGTGACACGATCAGGAGACTCCTTGCGTTCCAGGAAACAACCTACGACATCTGCGATTTTAACCACGCCGGACGTCGTCAATCCTTCACCGCCATGACCACGCGTGGGACGATGATCGCGCTGTGCGTGATTCGTTCGCGCGCCGTGACAAGGACGGTCGGAGCCGGCTTTTCGGTGTAATCAAATTCGTGTTTGGCGGTATCCACGCCGACGAAAAACTGATGACGAATCTGATCGGGAGCCGGGCTAGCCTGAACCCGTGCGGTAAACAGCTCGGTGCCCGGTTCGTGTTCCTCCCACACAGTCAGCCGCCAACCGCGTCCTCCCTCTCCGATCTGCTTGATTTCCGCCCGGAAAGAGACTTGCGGAATATCTTCGTCCACCACGATAGGCTTCAGCTCCTCGGCAAGCGCGACGCCGTTTGGCTTGAGCGGTGGGAAGTCGAATTTGAGCCACATCCGCAGCGAGGCCTTGGTCGCTCCGGCCGGCCAGTCCGGCACGACGAATTGGAGCACCGGCACGGGCATATCAGGCACGAACTGCGCATCAAAGAAACGATACGCGGATCCCACCGGTTGCTCCGTTTCGCCAAGCGGCTGAATCTCTGCCCATACATGGCGCGGTCGCGGCGTGAACTTCAGGCGGTCGCTGTTCTGGACGGCAATCTCGAACTCGACGCGGTTCAGGTGTTTACGCGGTAGAATCGGCAGCACCCGATATCGTTCACTGGCAACCAGCGGATCCACCAAATCGTCGACAGGCTCGCGGGCATCGCCGCGGCGATACGCGGGGAAAACCAGGCGCTCTGCGGTCTTATCGTATTGCAGCTCGAGCGCTTCGCCGCCTTCGATCGTCACGATTTGTTCGGCTGGACGTGTTGTACCGTGTAAGCGGACGATGTACTTTTGGGGCTGCGGTCGCAGGTCCAACAGCGGCCAGTCCTTTTCCAGGTCGACGGGGTCGCCGCCCGAACTCGGCGGCGCGTCAACCGCCGTTACAGAGTATTTAATCAGTTTCAGTGCCCGGCGCAGTGCATCGGTTAGCTGGTCTGGGTCGTCCGCGGAGAAGTACTCTCCGCCGGTCGCTTTTGCCACGCTTTGGATATCCGATAATTCCCGGTCGAGTGTCGTCCCGCGCTGCTGCACAATCTGTTGCGCTTTGGGATCCCGTAGCAATGCCGTTTTGTCAAACAACACGACGTCGACGCGCACATCCGCGATCTTGGCGTTTTCGTTGAGCGCCTTCTTGACGCTTTCGGCCGTTGTCCGTTCCTGGAATTGATAATCGATCCCATCGGTAATGACGATGACGTGCTTCAAGTCTTCCTGGCGAGCCAATTGAAACTCATCGCTTTGGGCCGCTGTCCGGATGGAATAGTAAAGCGGAGTCACACCGACCGCTTTCAATTCATTAAGTTGTCGCGTCAACGCCGTGCAGTGCTCGTCCGTCAATGGCTCGACGGGTAACAACAACTCCACATCACGGTCCGGGTTGACGGCAATCGGAACATTGCCGGGACCAACAGGCTGGTTACCGGCGCCAAATCTCGCGCGATGGCCGTAGGCATAGAGTCCGACGTGGTAGTGTTCATCACCACGGAGCGCATCCAGCACGCGGGTAAGTCCCGTGACTGCTTTCGCTAACCGGCCCCCCTCATTCATGCTGTCAGAACAGTCGAACACAAACAGAATAAAGGCCCGCCGGTTCCCCTCACCCCGGACCTTCACTTTCGCTTTGCGCGGCAATCGCGGATCTACGACAGTGGTCAAGACTGTTTCTGGGCCGCGGATCGCAAACGGGCGCCGGAGTCGATGCCCGCGATACAACAGGTTCGCCGTTAGCTCCTGATCGGCCTTCGCGGCAGTCAGTTGCTGCGAAGGAACCAAATGCACGATGTCGGCGGTGGGGGACTGGCCCAGCGGCAGCGTTTGCCGGCGCCACGACTTGGCTTCTCGATCTTTCACAGGAATAAGTTCGGGCTGACTGTCTCGGACGGTTCCTTCCAAGAACAGTGCCGCCAGGCCAGGAGTGGGCAAATCCTTGTGCCAGGCAATGTGGACCTGTTGCTGAACCGCGGGGGCTTCGCCAAGCGTCCGCACATCCTGCGGTTCGACCCGCGTGCCGGGGATTGCAGCTTGGCGCGCCACGAGCAACTGACTGAGATCTATTTTCTGATGGACGAGACTCTTGGGCGTATCCTCGAGTCGCCGAGCCGCGTTGAGATAGTGGAGTGTGACGGCTGCGAAGTAACTTTCTGTCTCGGTGTCACCTCCCGGTGTCGGCCCCCAAAAATCATCAAGGGCTCGATGCGCGTGCCACA
>CAZFLF010000220.1:0-1562 GCA_964519825.1 uncultured Pirellulaceae bacterium
GATCTGGGCGTCCAACTAAAGTCATGACGAATCGGACATTACATTGACTCCAGGGGAGCCAAGACGATGCCGGCCAAAGTGATTCTGGAAGTCATGTCAGGGCCGATCCAAGGAAAAGTCTTTTCCTTTGCATCTCACGATATGTTTTTGTTCGGGCGCCATGGGACATGCCATGCACAAATTCCGAAGGATCCATTGGTCTCGCGACACCATTTTATTTTGGAAGTCAATCCGCCCGACGTTCGACTTCGGGACTTTGGCAGCTTGAACGGCACGCTGGTGAACGGTGCGAAGTGCGGCGGCCGAGGGATGGGAGAAAAACCGGAAGACGCTGCTGGACGATGTTATCCGGAAGTCGATTTGAGGAACGGCGATCACATCACGGTCGGCAACACCACTATTCAGATTCAGGTTTTGTTGCCGAGCATGTGTTGCCAGTGCAGCGCCGAGATTCCAGAAGCAGACAAAAAGTTCGCCGAATGGACGCCGGGAAGCTTTCTGTGCTCGGACTGCCGGACACGCACGGTTACAGCGCCGCCGCCGATCATGCGCACGTCTCCCGAGATTCCATCGACCGCCGACTATGTGACACGCTGCGAGCAGTGCGGCCGTGACGTTTCAGCCGAGATCCAAAACCGAAGACGCGGAGATTACGTCTGCGGAACGTGTCGGGGCGAGTTGGTGTCACAGGCCGGAGGGTTGAGGCGGCTGATACAAGAGGCGGCGGAAAGATCGCACGGACAGGCCGGATTTAATGTCGCCGATTACGACATCGGGGCCGAGTTAGGAAAAGGGGGCATGGGCGTGGTCTTTCAAGCGAAGCGCAAGTCGGATCAACAGCCGGTCGCTATCAAAGTGATGCTCGCCAAGGTCGCCGTGGACGAGCTGGCTCGGCAAATGTTCTTGCGCGAAATCGACGTGATTCGCCAATTGCGCCACCCGCACATCGTGAGCTTGGTTGACTCCGGTTCGGTCGGCAGCGCGTTTTTCTTTGTCATGGAGTACTGCAGCCGCGGTAGCTTGCAGTATCTCATGCGGCGGCACAACGGAACGTTATCGTTGGGTATGGCGGCTCCTCTCATGCTGCAATGTCTGGCGGGCCTGGAGCATGCGCATCAACTCAAATTCGTGCATCGCGATTTGAAACCACACAACATCTTGCTCGACGAACGCGCCGGGCGTTGGACCGCCAAAATCTCCGACTTCGGCCTAGCGAAGGATTTTGAAAAGGCCGGTTTGTCGGGCATGACCGCGACCGGAGGCGTTGCGGGAACGTACTACTTCATGCCTCGCGAACAACTCACCGAATTCAAATACTTTCGACCAGTCAGCGACGTGTGGAGCATCGGCGCAACCTTCTATAACGCGCTGACCGGTCGGTACCCATTGGAGTTTTCGCCCAAGCGAGATCCCATGGAGGTGATTCTGCACGACGATGCCGTCCCGGTGCGACAGCGATTGCAGAGCATCCCTGCATCCGTGGCCGAAGTCATCGACCGGGCTCTGGCCACCGACACGTCGCAACGTTTTCAAACGGCGGGCGAAATGCGAGTTGCCTTGGA
>CAZFLF010000220.1:1662-8623 GCA_964519825.1 uncultured Pirellulaceae bacterium
CCACCGACACGTCGCAACGTTTTCAAACGGCGGGCGAAATGCGAGTTGCCTTGGAACAAGTGGTCGGGGCCAAGCCAATTGCGACGTTGCCGCCCCTACCTGACTCTTTGTGATGGCCATGTCCCGTTTGTTGGCAACACCGTTTACCTGGCGACCTGGCAATCCGCGGGGTCGCGCCAGGGGCGAGATCCTCGGAGAGTTTGAGTGACGGATTCTTGAGCGACTGTTGCCGGACGGGTATGTTCACGTCGGCTGCGAATGTTCGTTTTGATGTGCTCGAGAGTCAAATCATGCGACTGCCGTTCCGGATGCTGTGGATCTTAGTTGTCTGTTTTTCGTGTTCCTGGGTCTTGCTACCCAACCTGCTGGCGGCGGACTGGCCACAGTTTCGTGGGCCGCTGTCGCGAGGTGTGGCGGACGATCCAGGCCTTCCTGAGCGTTGGTCGGCCATGGAGAACGTGGCCTGGAAGATCGACCTTCCGGGGCGGGCTTGGTCCTCACCGATCGTCATGGGCAATCGCGTGTTCCTGACTACGGTAGTCAACACGGGCGAGTCCGAAGAGCCGAAAAAGGGGCTGTACTTTGGCGGGAATCGTCCGGCACCGCCGGCTGCCGTGCATCAGTGGCTGGTCATGTGTCTTGACGTTGCATCCGGTCGCGAGCTGTGGCGTCGTCAGGTGCATGAAGGAAAACCGCTGAGCGCGATCCATTTGAAGAATAGTCTCGCTTCGGAAACCCCGGTCAGCGACGGGGAGCGCATCTATTGCTATTTCGGCAACCTGGGGGTCTTCTGCCTGGACTTGCAAGGCGAGGTGGTTTGGACGGTGCCTCTCGAAGCGCGGCCCACCCGCTTTGGCTGGGGAACGGCCGCTTCGCCGGTCCTGCATGGCGACCGGCTGTACCTGGTCAATGACAACGACGCAAAGTCGTACCTGCTGGCGCTGGATAAACACACCGGCAAGGAAGTGTGGCGTGTGGACCGCGATGAGAAGAGTAATTGGGCGACCCCCTACGTATGGCAAAACGCCATGCGTACGGAAATCGTCACTCCTGGAACCGGGCAGGTTCGCTCGTATGATTTGCAGGGCCAGGTGCTGTGGACACTGACCGGCATGTCCAGCATCACGATCGCGACGCCGTATGAGCACGACGGGTTGCTGTATCTAAGTTCCGGTTACATTCTCGACCTGGCGAAGCCAATATACGCCGTCCGTCCCGGAGCCAGTGGTGACATTTCACTGGCCGAAGGGAAGAGCTCCAATGACTGGATTGCCTGGTCACAGTCAGCGGCTGCTCCATACAATCCTTCGACGTTGGTCTACCGCGACCGGCTTTATGTCCTCTATGACCGTGGATTTTTCGGCTGCTTTAATGCCGCCACTGGCGCGGAAGTGTACGAAAAGCAACGAGTTCCGGAAGGGCGCGCCTTCACATCCTCTCCCTGGGCGTATAACGGCCAAATCTTCTGCCTGAATGAATACGGCGAGACCTTTGTCGTCGCGGCAGGAGACAAGTTTGAGATTCTGCACATCAATCGGTTGGCCGACGATGACATGTGCATGGCGACTCCAGCAATCGCCGACGACCGTCTTTTCATCCGCACGTCGGCGCGACTCTATTGCATTCAACGTACAAGCCAATGAAAGTGCGAAGAAGCGATTTGCCGTTGCGCTCACACACTCTCACACAATCTCTGCAACAAAAATTCCGGAGTATCGCAACTATGACTCGATACGTGATGTGGCTAGTAGTGTTGGTTGGCGCATGTGCGATTCGCGGCGAAGTCGTGGCGGCGGATAGTGAGGTGGTAGCGGCGGACCGCGTCCTGCCGGCCGGGCAGAAGCCGGCGGATGGGCGCCTGAGTCCGATCCGCACGTACAACGACGAGTATCACCCGTGGAACCCGCCCGCTACGAAAGAGGCGTGGGAGGTCGAGCGCGAACGGATCCGCGAGCGGGTTCTCGTCAGCCTCGGACTGTGGCCGCTTCCGCCGGCGCAGCCGCTCAAGCCGGTGATCTACGGCCGAATCGAGCGCGATGACTACACGATCGAAAAAGTGTACTTCGCCAGCCTTCCTGGACACTACGTCACCGGCAACTTGTACCGACCGAAGAACGTTTCTGGCAAAGTTCCGGGTGTACTCAACCCGCACGGACACTGGGCGGACGGCCGGTTCTTCGAAAATGACGAACCGAAAGCCAAAGCGCAAGTGGACAAAGGGGCGGAGAAATTCCTGGAAACGGGTGCGCGATATCCATTGCAGGCCAAGCTGGCCGGCATCGCTCGGCTGGGTTGCACCGTCTTCTTCTACGACATGGTGGGCTACGCGGACAGCAAACCGATCCCGCACCGCGAAGGCTTTGCCGACCTTTCCGCAACGTTGCGACAACAAAACCTGATGGGCCTCCAGACGTGGAATTCGATCCGTGCCCTCGACTTTCTGTTGTCGCTTCCTGAAGTCGATGCGAGCCGGATCGGCGTGACAGGCGCCAGCGGCGGCGGCACGCAAACGTTCATCCTGGGCGCCGTGGACCCGCGTCCGACCGTATTGTTCCCCGCAGTGATGGTCGGCACGGCCATGCAGGGAGGCTGCGTTTGCGAGAATGCCCCTTTCCTTCGTATCGGAATTAACAACGTTGGTATCACGTCGCTGTTCGCTCCCAAGCCGCTGGCCATGAGCGGTGCCGACGACTGGACGAAGGAGATTGAGACGAAGGGGCTACCTGAGATGCAGCGAGTGTGGTCGTTGTACGGCCAGAGGGACAACGTGTATGCCAAGGCGTTCCCGCAGTTCGAGCACAACTACAACCAAGTGGCCCGCGAGATGATGTACTCGTGGTTCAATAAGCACCTAAAGCTGAATCTGCCGGAACCGGTCCTCGAACGGACATTCACTCCCGTGCCACCGGCCGAGCTGAGCGTATGGAATTCCGAGCATCCGCTCCCGGCCGACGCGGCCAACGCGGATGGCGTGAAAGCGTATCTCACGCAGGTCGCGAACGACCAGTTCGCCGCACTCATACCGAAAGATTCGGCGGGCGTGGCCGAATTTCGCCGCGTAGTGGGTGCCGCAGCACGCGTGCTGCTCGACAGCGGTCTTCCGTCGAATGACGATATTCGACCGGTCGCCAAGTCGACGCGTACCGAAATCGGCGATATCCGGGTCTCGAAGTCGTCAGTCACACGCCAAGGAGCGAACGAAGAAATCCCGATCGTGGCTCTCGTCCCCGCGAACTTCACGGGCGAAGCCGTGCTATTCGTGGATGATCGGGGCAAGTCGCACCTGTTTGGCACAGACGGCAAGCCGACTGCCGCTGTCCGACAACTGCTGGCTGCGGGTTTCGGAGTTGCCTCGGCTGACGTCTTTCAGACCGGCGAATTCGTCGAGGAACCGGGAAAGAATCCGCGTCCGGAGTTTAAGGACAAGTTCCTCGGCTACCCGTTCTGCTACAACCGGCCGCTGCTCTCGAACCGCGTGCATGACATCCTGACCGTGCTGGCCGCGATGCGGAAGCGTCCGGAAATCACGACCATCCATCTGATCGGCACCGGCGATTCCGCGGGCACATGGGCGCTCTTGGCTCGTTCCCTCGCGGGCGATCTGGTCGCGAAGACGGTAGTGGATGTGAACGGCTTCGGCTTCAGCAAAATCACTGACACGACTGACCCGCAACTCCTCGCCGGCAGCTTGAAGTATGGCGGCTTGGGCGGGCTCGCCGCACTGGCGGCGCCTGCACAACTCGTCGTCGCAGGGACAGAAGGAGTCCCGGCCGAAGAACTGGCTCCGCTGACCGCAACCTACAAGGCCACCAGCGGCAATCTAACTCTCGAACCCAATCGCCTCACCGCGGAACAGGCCGTCGAGCGATTGCTAAAGTGAGCGGCAATCTCCAATTCTGTCCGCAAGGCCCCGATACCCTCATTAGAGACTGTCTGGACCTTATGGATCCTACTCAACTAGTTTCGACTCGATAAGGAACGATCCGGCCGGTTGACGCTCGACCAGATCCGCTCTTGGCGTACAATCGCCTTGAACATGAAAACACCGGAACCAACTCCCAGTCCAATCCCGCCGACGTCCGTGCCGGCAACCAACGGGAAACAGCACAATGCCAGTCGCTCGCGGTTTGACCACTATCGCCAGAAGGTCAAGCGGAAGGAGCTGCCTCACGGTGGCTTCCATTCCACCGACGAGCCCGGCACGGCAAAAAAACGCGTACGTTCGGCCAGTCGACTCGTTTGGCAGTTTTTTCAGCTGCTGACTCCGTATCGCTGGCAGATTTTCTGGGTCCTGCTGTCACTGACAGTCGCGACCCTGATCGGCCTGATTCCGCCCGCGGGGACCAAGTTCATCATCGACTATGGCTTGAGCGGCAAGCGGCTACCCGAGCCAGTGCTGCAGCGGTTTCCGTCACTGGTCGACGCAAAACGCTTGCTGCTGGTGACAGTCCTGGCAAGTGCAGCGATCTCGCTGGTGAAAATCCTGATCCACATCTGGGGACGCTGGTACGCCACTAAGATCTCGAAACAGATCCAGCTCAACCTTCGTCGCCGTGTGTTCGAACAGGCGGTCCGGCTACCGCTGCATCGGGTGCAGGAGATTCGTTCCGGCGGAGTCGCATCGATCCTGCGCGAGGACGGTGGCAGCGTGGGCGAACTGGTCTTCGGGCTGCTGTTTAATCCTTGGCGAGCAGTCATTCAGCTGATCGGCAGCCTCGCAATTTTGGCCTGGGTGGACTGGACGATGCTGTTGGGTGCGGTGCTCCTATTGCCAACTGTGTTTGTGACTCATCGAGCGTGGATCAATAGCATTCGGCCGCAGTTCCGGGCAATTCGCAAGCAACGCGAACAGATCGATGCCGGAGCCACCGAGTCCTTCGCCGGCATGCGCATCGTTCGCGCGTTCAGCCGACAAAAACGTGAGGCAGCTCGGTTCACAATCGAGAACAACCTGATGGCTCGTCAGGAACTGTATGCCTGGTGGTGGATGCGAGTTGTCGAAATGGTGTGGGAAACCTTGATTCCGATCGCCAGTGCCGGGCTGCTGTTCTACGGCGGATGGCGAGTTCTGGACGGCTATATGACCGTGGGGGATCTGATGATGTTTCTGGTGTACCTGCTGATGCTGCTCGAGCCGCTGGCCACTTTGGCTCAAAGCGCGACTCAGGTTCAGAACAGTCTGAGCGGCCTGGATCGCGTGCTCGACCTGCTGGAGGAACCTCGTGAGATGCAGTCCACGGCAGCATCTCTCCGAGTGGACCGTGATTCCACCGCCGGGCACATCGTCTTCGAAAACGTGTCGTTCACTTACCCCGGCACGGTCACTCCGGCGCTGAGCGACATTAATTTGTCCATTGTTGCGGGCCAGACGGTGGCGCTGGTTGGTCCCAGCGGTGCCGGCAAAACGACTCTGAGCAACCTGGTGGCTCGATTTTATGATCCAACTTCGGGCCAAGTGACCTTGGATGGCCGCGACCTGCGTGACTTTGACGTCGAATCGTTTCGGTCGCTGTTGGGAGTTGTCGAGCAAGATGTGTTTTTATTCGACGGCACGATTGCTCAGAACATCGCCTACGCCCGGCGCGATGCGACGACGGAAGAAATCCGCGCGGCGGCCGAGGCAGCCAATGCGACCGAGTTCATCGATCGCATGACCAATGGGTTGCAAACCGTCATTGGCGAACGCGGCGTACGACTGAGCGGAGGTCAGCGACAGCGACTGGCGATTGCGCGTGCGATCCTGGCGGATCCCAAGCTGCTGATCCTGGACGAAGCTACCAGCAATCTGGACACGGACAGCGAGCGATTGATTCAGAATAGTCTTGGCCAATTGATGCACGGCCGCACCAGTTTTGTGATCGCTCATCGCCTGAGCACGATTGCTGGAGCGGACGTGATTGTCGTACTCGAACACGGCCGCATCAGTCAAACGGGAACGCATGCCGAACTTATGTCCCAAGGGGGCAAGTATCGAACTATGGTCGATCAGCAGGTCCGGATGGCGCTGGGGAACATCACGGCGAGTGGGACCGCTTGATGAGGCGAGTACGGGGTACGGAGTACGGGGTACGGAGTGGCGCAGGGCGCAGTCAGGACATGGATGGCGCGAGTACCGATGATTACTTCGAACGCCGTACTGCGAACTCGGTACTGCGTACTCCGTACCCCGTACTCCGTACTCCGTACTCGGTACTCGGTACTGCGGTGGCAATTGCATTGCGATTGAACCAAACGGTTCCAGATTTTCTAGGAGTTTTTCACGAGTATCGGTAGACTGATCCGGTCATAAGTTTTGGCTTCTGAGTCAGGTGCGCCGGAAACGGCGAAGGACGATGCCGCGAGTCTTGTTTAACGCAGTTTGGCCCGTGCTGTTCTGCAGCTTGTGCTGGCACGTCGCGGCTCTCGGCAACGACGTTCCGTCGCCAGCCTCCGAGAAGCCAATCTCCGAGAAGTCAGTGCGGGCATTGCATATCCTGCCTGCGGAGATCCGTCTGGGTGGGGCTAACCGGCGGCAGCAGTTGCTCATTACGGCCGAAAGCGAGACCGGCCGGCCTTTCGACGTGACGCATCATGCCCGCGTGGAGATCGAAGATTCGAGCGTAGCCAAACTGGTCGGCACGGTCGTTGACGGTGTGCGGGACGGCACCACCTACCTGCAAGTTCACTTTGGCGCGGCCCAACTGCGAGTCAACGTGATCGTCGAGCGATACGATCGCTATCCGCCGTTGAATTTTGCCGGCGATATCGTTCCGTTATTCTCGAAGCTGGGGTGCAACAGCGGCGGTTGTCACGGCAAAGCTTCCGGACAGAACGGGTTTCAACTATCGGTCTTTGGATTCGATCCGCCAGCGGATTACGCGGCATTGACCAAAGCAGCCCGCGGACGCCGAATCTCTCCCGCCGACCCCGCCCGAAGTCTGCTGGTAAGGAAAGCGGTGGGGCAGGTGCCGCATGGCGGTGG
>CAZFLF010000221.1:0-8622 GCA_964519825.1 uncultured Pirellulaceae bacterium
CCCAGATCTGGTGGCACAGCTGGCGGTTTTCCGGACTGTTCGTGCTGCCATAGTTATCGAACTGGATGTGGAAACCGGCGAAGTCGCGCTGGTGCTGCTCGTTCATCTCAGCGATCAGGGCTTCTTCGCTGCGACCCTCCTGTCGTGCCCGGATCATTATCGCCGTACCGTGGGTATCGTCAGCGCAGAGAAAAATGCAGCGGTTGCCGACCAGTTTCTGGAATCGCACCCAAATGTCAGTTTGGATGTACTCAACCAGATGGCCGACGTGGATCGGTCCATTGGCATAAGGGAGGGCGGCGGTAACGAGGATCCGGCGGGTAACCATAATCAATCCGTTGCGGCGACTTACCTTGGGTTTTGGTCAAAATGGGATTCTAGTGGACGGGTCGACAAGCCGGGAGGCGGATTGGGCTTGCGTTTCCCGCCGTGACCGAAACAATTCGCCGTCTCCCAGGGTTTAAGAGGTCAAGCCGGCCGGTCTTCGGGCACGTTGCAAGCAAGCCGGAGGGCGCCAGCCCAATGGCACTTACTTTGTTACTGGACGAGTGAGCGGTACGGCGCTAGCCGCCGGTTTTTCGCGTGGGAAATCGACCCCACGACACCGGTGGCTAGCGCCATTCCGCTCAGAATAAGTGCCATCGTCCCATTCACGGCGTATTTTGGTGGTCCTAGGAATCCAATCTCTAGAAGGTACAGTCACGATTATGAAGCTTAAGGTTCTGTTAACTGGTCTTTTTCTTACCATTTGTTATCCCCTAGCGGCCGCGGAAACAGTCAAAGGGCTGAAGCCGGGAGATGCGTTGCCAAAGTTCACGCTACAAGACTATCGCGGTTCTTCGTGGTCTTTGGACGAAGTACGGGACAAGAAGGTCGTGATCATTGCTTTCCTCGGCACCGAATGCCCACTCGTCAAGTCGTACGCCGAGCGGTTGCAGAAGATGTCGGACGAGTATGCCGATCGCGGCGTAACCTTGGTTGGCATCAACGCCAATCAGCAAGATTCGCTCGCCGAGATTGGCCACTTTGTCAAAAGCAACAATCTTCGTTTCACGATGCTGAAGGATGCAGGGAACATCGTGGCGGATCAGTTCGGTGCAGAGCGTACGCCGGAAGTGTTCGTGCTGGACGCTGATCGGCGAGTGCGGTACCACGGTCGCATTGACGATCAGTTTACCTATGGCGTGCAGCGCCCAGGGCCCGAGCGAAAGTTCCTCGCGGAGGCAATTGACGCCATTCTGGCCGGTAAATCGGTTGCGACCCCCGAAACCGAAGCCATTGGTTGCCACATCGGTCGCGTGCTGACTCCGCGGCCCGATAGCGAAGTCACGTATTCGAAACAAATTAGCCGCATTCTGAACACGCGCTGCGTCGATTGTCACCGCGCGGGCGAGATCGGTCCATTTGCGCTGACCAGCTACGCCGAGACGGTGGGTTGGGCCGAAATGATCGCCGAGGTGGTGCGCGAGAAACGAATGCCGCCGTGGCACGCCAATCCGGCTCATGGAACCTTCGCGAACGACAGCCGGTTGTCCGACGAAGAGCGAATGCTAATCCAGAGCTGGTTTGAGGCAGGTGCACCTGAGGGAAATCCGCAGGACCTTCCCCCGCCGCGTCAGTTCGTAGATGGGTGGCGGATCGGCAAGCCCGACATGATCATTCACATGTCCGACGAACCGTACGCGGTACCGGCGTCCGGGGAAGTCCGCTATCAGCATTTCGTCGTTGATCCAGGCTTTAAAGAAGATAAATGGGTAAAGGCGGCCGAGTGCCGGCCGGGCAACCGCGCGGTTGTCCATCACATCATTGTCGCGGCGGGAAATCGCGACCGGGTCGCACAACGCTTCAACGATGAAGTGGCTTCCGAATGGCTCGCGGCCACGGCCCCCGGCGCTCGACCGATGATTCTTCCAGCCGGTTTGGCCAAGCGCATCCCGGCCGGGTCGAAGATCGTCTTCCAAATTCATTACACGCCGAACGGCAAAGCGCAGGAAGATCGCAGTAGTATCGGCTTGATCTTCGCCGATCCCAGCGAAGTGAAGAAAGAGATCCTGACGCAACAGGCCGCGAACTCGCGATTCCGCATCCCGCCTGGCGATGCCAATCACAAGGTCGAAGCGGATTACCGGTTCGAAGAGGAGTCGCTCATGTTGGCGTTATTCCCGCACATGCACCTGCGCGGCAAATCATTCCTCTATACCGCGCACTACCCTGATGGAAACACGGAAACGCTGCTCGACGTCCCGCACTACGATTTCAGCTGGCAGAACTCCTACGTGTTCACCGAACCGAAGAAGATGCCGGCGGGCACTCGGATTCACTGCGTCGCACATTTCGATAACTCGAAGGAGAATTGGGCCAATCCCGATCCCACGGCAACGGTCCGTTGGGGAGACCAGACTTGGGAAGAGATGATGATTGGCTATTTCGACATGACCCCGATCCGTCCAATTTCCACACGAACCAATAAACCGGCAGACCGCGTGGCGAAGTTCGTCGAGCAGTCTCAACGCGGACCGTTGGAAGTTCCCAACCACTTACTGGACCTTGCCAAGAACGCGACCGCGAGCAGTGAGGCCTGGCAGAAATTCGGCGCGGCGCTGCGCGAATCCGTACCGCAACTTGACCGAGTATGTTGGACCTCTGTGTCTGACGGCAAACTGACCGTCATGCGCGCTACGCAGAATGTTCCAGGCGGCCGCCAAGCAGGAGGCGAAGGGACGGTCGTTCCGTCGCAGCAGTTACTCCTCGCGGAATATGCGACGGCAGACACCATGGTTGTACATCAAGACATTTCAAAACTCACTGCACCCGATTTTCGCCTCTTGGGTCGCTTGTTCAGCTCAAGCATGCATGTGCCGATCAAACTCCACGGAAAACCGGGCGTGGTCAGCTTCTGGAGCACCGAGCGAGACGCGTTCCCACCCGCCGCGGTTGAGGTCCTGCGGAAAGTCGCGGATGGAATCCAAGAATAGCGGCTTACTTGAACGGATCCATTTTTGGAATTGGAATCAAAACGTCTTTGAACGTTTCGATGAGTCCGCCGATTTTTTTCAAGGCGGCATCCACGCGATTGCCGTTTCGAGATTGCTGGAACGGTGGAGCGGGTGGTTGTGGATCCGTGGTGAACCGCAGCGTGTACTGAACCTGCGGCAGTGCCAGGGTCACTTCGTTTTTTCGCACATCCGCGATCACATCGAATGAATTGGCGTGCGAAGCGACGTCAACCTTTTCCAACAATGCAGACCCCGTGCGGCGATCCAGACACAGGACATCCACTCGTGCAGTATTCGACCCAAACTGGTTGGACGGCGTCGCGCCCGGGCGCAAGAACCACAACGCCGGCACATCCTCAGGTTGGTTGGGCAGCATGCCGTAACCACGCACAATCGCTGGCACCTGCCATAAGCTGCGCCCCGTGACGCGGTCCAGCGCGAAAATACGACCGTTGACTGGCAAGAGAACTTGTTGAACTAACCTGCGCCCTGTTTCGGGTTCCGGCAACAAGGGCTGGCTATCATTGACGATTAACAAAAGCTGATGACTGGATGGCAACACTTGGATCCCCACGAGTCCATTCGTCGGCTGGACCGTCGTATCGAGCTTTTCCACGTCACCCGTAAGTGACCGAATCACCAAACGACCGCTGGGCTGAAGCACCGCAACGGAATCATTGTCGATCAGACACCCGCGCGAACCGGCTGGAAAATTCTCCGACCAAACGTCGGCTTGTCGATTCACGTCGTACAGGAACAAACGGATATCCGCCTCCTTTTGTTCCCAGGCCAGGACGTTTCTTCCGCGAATCGTCCACCGGTTAGCAGGAGCCGGGAGCCGCCGCTTGCCGAGCAATCGTCCATCCACCGCACTGACCACGGAGCATTCGATTTCGAGCGGGGCGACTACCGTGGCTGGGTCGGCGGCAGTTGTTGTCGCGGAACGCTTGGGTTCCGGTTTGCGAGTAGCAACGACCGGAGATTGAATGAAGATCAACTCGTCGTCGCCGAACAATTCGCAGCCCTGGTCAAAATCGTTGCGACTCCACAATGTGGCGCCGGAAAGAGGATCCAAGCACGTGATGGCGCGAATCTTTTGGAAGCAGACGCCGCGGGCGGTCATCGGGCCAACGGATGCAACCGGCCGACCCGTTGCGTCTCCCCACCGATAATCCTGGAGGTGGCTGGGGTCGAATGGATTGCGATGTTCCCTGGGGAGTGGCTTCATGGAGTCGGCTTCGGTATTCCACAGTGTCTCGCGCCATAGAGTTGCTTCGATTTCATTGGAGCGCGGCCGCAAAGTATCGATCGCGACGATCTGACGGCCTACGGCCGCGAAAAGGAGATGATCATCGGCCGCGGTGCGCCACAGTCCGGCCTCGATTTGGGGACCAGGTTCGAGGTGCGGCAAACGAAGCACCTCCGTTCCATTGCCGTCACGGAGATGAGTATTGCCGCGTTGAGCATCGAACTCCAACTTCAGTTTATCCAGCGCGGCGCCACGCCGTTCTAGCAGCGAAAAGCAGGGATGGATCGGATACATGTTTTGTCGCGCCGCGTCCCGCGTATCGGTCATCTTCGTCAGGCCCCACGGCCATTCATCGCCGGCAGTGGGGTAGTCGAGATTGACGGCGACCGCCTCTTCGGAAAGCTGCCGGCCAGTCTTTCCATTCAACACCGGGACATCTCCCCAGCCGGAACGCAATTGTACATAGACTGCAGCCAGCATCCGTGGTTTCTTCCCCAAGGTATAAATTCGAGTCGCCAGGGCGAGCGCTTGTCCGCCGAGAGGGGAGCCGCTCCGGCGTAACAACGGCGCGAGCGCGAGTTCGGCTTCGAGCAGATCGCCGGTCTCGATCAGTTTTCCCGCCAAGTTCACCCGTTGGTCATCCGCCGCGGCGTGGAAGCCGCATAGCTGCAGGAAATGCCGTAGTTCCGCCACAGAGCCGGAATTTGCCTGCACGCCTAGCTCCCGTACCAATGCATCGAGATGTTCCCGCACCTGCGAATCGCCCGTGCTGTATAACTCATCGAGCCGAGCCGACAGGAAGCGATCAGCACGAACAGACGAGTTCGCATCGGTTGCTATCAAGGAAAACACTTCGCCCGCAGGTATCTTTTTCGCAGACGCTGCCGTCAATCGAATCAATTTGGCGTAGTGGTCCGCCGCGGCAACCAGATCGCCAGTCCGGTGATACCCGGCCGCGACCAGCATCAAGTACCTAGCTCGTTGCGGATCATTATCGATCAGGTCGGCAATCTGGGCCGCCATGGCACCGTGTTTGCCGAAATCGTCCTGCAATGCGGCCAGGAATGTATCGACCAGCAACGACCGCACGCCTTCATCCTGAGGGTTGCGGTCATGGGCCTTGTGAAGCACCCCAAGCGCCTCGGCGGTCCGTCCGTCATGCACCAACAACTCACCCTGGCGCGCCAACGCCCACGCGTCGTCCGGAGACTTGCTGAGTTTCATCTCGACATTCTTCCGGAGCGGTTCAATTTGGTAAAACGTCGCCGCCCGATCCGCGGCAACGGAAACAATCTCGTCGCGGAAACAGATCAGATTACCTAACACATGGTCCGTCTTCGTCCGTTCGACAATTTGACCGTCGCGCAAATCGATTTTGACGAGATCCGATTTGGTCGTTGGCAAGTAGTAATGATGATCGCTGAGGAATCCTCGGCCGCTCGGCATTTCACCGCCAGTGTTTTGAAGTTTCGCGGGTTCCTTCCAGGCCGGCTTGCCGTCCTTGAGCCGCAGCGCCACGACACGATCTTTGGCGACAAGCACGGCACTGCCGTCATAGATGCCAGCCACGTAGAGCATGTCGGCTAAATCCCGATTTCGCGGCAGGGGTTCCCAGCGTGGCTTGCCCGTTAGCAGGTCGAGGCAGATCAAGAAGTCCGCCTCAGCCGGGGTTATCAATACGCTCCCTTCCGAGATTGTCACCGAGGCATCTTGCCAACGGTTCAAAGGGAATGTTGGCTGCATTGGAAATTGCATGAAAGGCTGCCGCCCAAAACCATCTCGGTTGGAAGAGTATTGGTAACCCCACAGCAGATGCCTCGTCGCGATGTCGACGGCCACAATGGCGCCGGCCGACGTCGGGCAGACCAACACTCCGTCGGCAAACGATGGCGTCGCACCCGAAAACCGCCGAACTTGCTCATCCATTCCAAGAATGGCTTCCATGTGAGCCAGTTGTTGGGACCATTGCTGTTTACCTGTGGCTGCGTCGAGAACTACCAGCCGCAACTCCCCCTTCAATTCCGCCACGAGATACAAACTCCCGAACAGCGGCAGCGGTGGGCCTAGAAAGAAAACTCCGGCCAGACGTGGTTCCACACCACCTTTGTCACCGCCGACGATCCACATCATGTACCCTTCTTTCTGCAGATCGAGCGCAACCAACTCGTTCTGAAGAATCGACGGTTCAATTTGGAAACCCATTCCGCGCCCGCCGCGGATCCCGCGCATCCGAGGAGCCGCCTGCGGCGCTGACTGACGCATGTCGTCGAGCAGGTATACCGAGTTTCCGTCACTGCTCACTTGTCCGAATGGGGTATCCTGCCACAGCCGTTCGCGAAGCGTGGTCAGCCGCTTTTCGCGGGCGTTCTGCGGAGGCATTAACGGATTCGAGTTTTGCAGTTCCTCCTCAGGCGACAAATCGCCAAACGGATATTCCCAAATCCGTTTGCCGGTCTGAAAATCGATGCCAACCAACCGCTCCGATGACCGCATCAGGACGACATTCCCCACGGCCAGCGGTTGAACCACCGGCAGGACCGGCGAGCCTTGTTCCACAAAACCAATCCGGAGCTCTTCAATCAACCCTCGATCATGCGCGTCAATCACCAGCGGGACCTGCCAACGAGACCGCTTCAGCGGGAGTCCACCACTGCGAGCAGCGTTTCGGGACGAGTTACCTCGAAACAACGGCCATTGGCCGATCTCGGCATCGTCCGGCGAAATTGTCCGAAAATGTTCGGTCAGCCAAGCCACTGCGTCTTGGGTGCGCGGCAATTCCCGCAGTTCTGCATCTCCCAATCGAACTTGACCGTGTGGTAATCGGCCGGGTAGTCCGGCCAATGTGGACTGGGCTTGCGTGGACTGCCGAGCCAATTGCCAACAGGCCGCCAATAGCAACGATAACTCCGGCTCAAAACGAGCGGCGACATTGGGCACATTTGCGACGCGCTGTAGGCACAGCGCTGCGGCCAGCGGACGCCCGTGATCAAGATGCAGGCGTCCTAGTAACAACGCAGCTTCATAACCGGCCGTCGTGTGGAAATACCGTCGCACGACTTCGTTCAATTCATTGACGTCGGCGCCTTGCACAGCGCTATCTAACAGCGCCCGGGCGTCCGCGCCGAATTGCAACTCGAACAATTCCCGTCCTCTGGGGGGGAGCGTCCCAAGCATTCGCTGAGCTTCGGCCTTGAGGCTCGTTTGTGTGCCCGATTGGCCGGGAAGCTCGATGAAGAAGTCCTGGTTCTCGTCACCCGCCCCAACCGGCTGATCCGGATCAGTCCCAGTTAAGACCAAGCCAAGTTCAGCCACGGCATCGCTGAATCGGTCTTCTTCAATGGCTTTCTTCGCACGGACGAGATTCTGCCGTAGGGATCGGGGAGCCGGAGGAAAGATGTTAATCGTCGGCGTACCAACTTGCGCGGTCACGTATTGCGAGTTCGCTACGACTAACAAGGCAACAATGCAAGTACTCCAGAAGCCAGGCTGCAGCAAGGTTTTCATTGTGCCTCTCGTGATCTCGGGCGGAAGCTCGTAAACCGTTGTCATTTGGAATCTTACGGAACTACCTACGGCTTGGCAACAACGCCGGTGACTGTTCAAGCATACGGCAGGCAACTAGGCGGCGCCGGCGGCTGATGGGGCCATTCCGCTGCAGTTGGCCCAGAATCGGCAAATTACACCAAACCACGCCCCCGATCTTGAAAACCCCCACTAAAGACGTATGTTCTTTGTTTGAATCGAAGAAGTTATCAACTTTTTTGCGGATTCTGCGGACTTTTCCGACAAAACCTAGTTGCAATTTCCCGACCAATGTATTTAATCGTGGCGTTCCGCCTGTCGGTTGAAAATATCGATTAGGTAATTTAGTACACCTTGCTAGGAGGGTTCCAAGTCATGGCCAAATCGGGTGCAAAAGCCCCAACGAAGTCGGAAGTGTATGCCAACATCGCCAACGCTACTGGGCTCACGAAAAAGCAGATCGCTGCAGTTTTTGAGGCTCTCGGAAAGGAAGTTGCAAAAGCAGTCGGTAAGAAAGGACCTGGTGTTTTCGCCGTCCCTGGACTGTGTAAGGTCGTGCGGAAGATCATTCCCGCCAAACCGGCCCAAAAAGCGGTCAAAAATCCATTCACGGGTGAGATTCGCGACGTCCCGGCGAAGCCGGCACGAACAGCGGTTCGAGTTCGACCGCTCAAGGCGCTGAAAGACATGGCTTAGGACCAGGTCTTTGCAGTCCCACACTGCTCAAAACGCCCAGCCGAGTTGGCTGGGCGTTTTTTTTGCGCCGATGCTGGCATCCTGCGATGAGCCTAGTGCTCTGTAACCCTTGGATTGATGGATGGGAGGCGAGGCTCCTGCCGAGCGGGAGGTGGTTCC